>JALGTT010000420.1 GCA_029821235.1 Candidatus Hebobacteria bacterium
GGCAGCGCGGCAAGGATCACCGCGCGTCTCTCCGGCGCGGGCGTGAGCCTGATGGTGACCTCCACAATCGCGCCCAGGGAGCCGAGCGAACCGACGAACAGTTTGGTGAGGTCATAGCCCGCGACGTTCTTCACCGTGCGGCCGCCGGTCTTGATCACCTCACCCGTTGGCAACGCCACTCGCAGACCCAACACCAGGTCGCGGGGAGTGCCGTGTTTCATGCGCATGGGGCCGGAGAGATTCGCGGCCGCCACGCCTCCCAGGGTTGCCTCTCCCGGGCCGGGTGGATCCAGGGGGAGCACCTGCCCTTGTTCGCGCACGGTTCGGCGCAATTCGGCGAGAGGCATCCCCGCCTGCACGGTGATGGTCAGGTCCTCCGCGTCGTATTCCACGATCCCGCGCAGGCGGCGCAGGGAGACCGCAAGCGTAACGGGTCCGGGGGGCGCCCCCAGATACCGGTGGCGCCCGCCCCCCCACAGCAGGACCGAGACCCGTCTCTCGGCCGCGGCCTTCAGCACGGCGGCGGCCTCCTCTGCGGTGCCGGGAAGGGCCACCATGGCGGGAGCCTGCCCGTGGACCGCGTAGCCCTCCAGGGCCGCGGTGTCGGTGATGAGATGCTCGGGGCCCACGATCTCCTGCAGCGGCCCGGCGATGGAGGTCAGCGCGCTCACTCGGCCCCTCCCTCCAGGGGCATCACTTTCCCCGGGTTGGCGAGCCCCGCCGGGTCGAACACCTGCCGCGCCCTGTCCTGGGCCGCGATGTCGGCCTGCGAGTAGATCAACTCCAGGTAGCGGGGCTTTTCCGCCCCGGTGCCGTGCTCGCCGCTGATGGTGCCGCCCACCTCCGCCGCCACCCGGAAGATCTCCTCGGAGGCGGCCTCCGCCCGATGCAGCCCCTCTGGGTCCGTGCGGTCGTAGAGGATGTTGCAGTGCAGGTTGCCGTCTCCCGCGTGGAACACCTTGGCGATCTGCACCCCGAGGCGCCGCTCGATCTCCTGCATCCGGGCCGGCCCACAGCCGCTCCCGCTCCTCCGGGGTCTTGCCGACTTGGACGCTTCTGGCGGCGAGTTCCCGGCAGATGTCCGCGCACCTCTCCGCATCCCTGTCCAAGGCGCCCTCCATGCCGTCCAATTCGATCAGCAGGAGTGCCTCGACATCGGTCGGCAGGCCGGAGGAAAACGAGGCCTCCACCGCCTCGATAGTGTTCCGGTCCATGATCTCCAGCGCGCAGGCGATGATCCCGGAGGCGATGATGCGGGACACCGCCTCCCCGGCCGTCTCCAGCCGGTCGAAGAGGGCCACCACCACCTGCGCGGCCTCCGGCAGCGGACTGAGGCGGAGGATCATCTCGGTGGCGATGCCGAAGGTGCCCTCCGAGCCCACGAACAGCCCCACCAGGTCGTAGCCCGGCGTGTCGGCCGCCGGGCCGCCGAACTTCCTGATCTCTCCGTTCGGCCCCAGCACGTGATTCACGGTGACGCCGTACTTGAGGCAGTGCGGGCCGCCCGCGTTCTCGGCGACATTGCCGCCGATGGTGGACACTTTCTGGCTGGCCGGATCGGGGCAGAACTGAAGCCCGTGCGGCTCCAGCGCCTGCTGAAGGTCCAGGTTCACCACCCCCGCCTGCACCGTGGCGCGCCGGTTCTCGACATCGATCTCCAGTACGCGGTTCATGCGGGTGAGGACAATCACCACCCCCGCCTGGACCGGCACGGACCCGCCGGAGAGATTGGTGCCCGCGCCGCGGGGGACGAAGGGAACGCCCCGGTCCGCGCACGCCTTCACCACCCGCGCCACCTCCTCCGTGGAGGCGGGGAAGACCACCGCCTCCGGCCGCGCCCTCACGGTGGAGGAGTCGTAACTGTAGAGATAGAGGTCGGCCGGATCGGTGAGCAGGTGCTGCTTGCCATTCGTTGGCTCAGGAGGTTGCTCCTGCTCTGCGTGCGGCACAGGGCGGGGGCCGCGCGAGGTGGGGCGCTAACTGGTGATGCGAGCGTAGGTGCCGGCCTGCCCGGCCAGTGAGAGGGCGAGGCGTCTGGGTTCCTGTTGCCATTCCTACCGAGGGTGGTCCTACCGAGGGTGGACTATGTAAACTATAGTAACACTTCGCAACACTGCGATAACTAACATGGCAAGTCGAGGTCAAGCGTTATCCGCTCGACCTCCTCCGGGGTGATTTCCTGTCTGTAGAGAGCCTTCCAGAGCACCCGGGAGGTTACGTCGAGGTCGTAGTCGCTTTCCTTCGGCCAGTCGGTGATGCCCTGATCGGCCAGCCACTTCTTCACCAGGTCCAGATCGAAGCGGACGTGCGGCCAGCAACGCAGGGCCGGACACCCCTGCTGCACCCATTCCCACAGTGTGCGCGGGGAGCAGCGGAGA
>JALGTT010000086.1 GCA_029821235.1 Candidatus Hebobacteria bacterium
CAGGCTGGCGCCGCCCACCAGGCCTCCGTCAATCTCCGGCTGAGAGAGCAGTTCGTGCGCGTTCTTCTCGCTTACGCTTCCGCCGTACTGAATGCGGACGCGCTTTGCGGTGTCCTCGCCAAAGGTCTCTTCCACCACCCGCCTGATCACCCCGATCACCCGGTTCGCCTCCTCCGCATCACAGGCCCGCCCGGTGCCGATCGCCCATACCGGCTCGTAGGCAATCACCAGCCCGGCAACCTGCTGGGGGGAGACGCCCTCCAGGCCGGCCTTGATCTGCCTCTCCACCACCGCGTCAGTGTCCCCGGCATCCCGCTCGTCGAGCATCTCCCCCACGCACACGATGGGGACGAGGTCGTGAGCGAGCGCGGCCTTCACCTTCAGGTTGACGCTGGCATCGGTGTCCCCGAACACGCGCGCCGTCTCCGCGGTCAGGCTCTCGTCCGCCTTGCCGAAACGCCCCCGCCGCTCGGAGTGTCCGATGATGACGTATTTGCACCCCACCTCTTTCAGCATCACGGGGCTGATCATGCCGGTGAATGCGCCCTGGTCCGCCCAGAACATGTCCTGCGCGCCGAGGGCCACGTTGGAACCGGCGAGCGCCTCTCCCACCGCATGAAGCGCGGTGGCGGGCGGGCAGATCGCCACCTCCACCTTGTTCAGGCCTTCCACCCGGGGGATCAGGTCGTGCGCGAAGGAGACCGCCTCTGCCACCGTCTTGTGCATCTTCCAATTGCCCGCGATGAGCGGGGTGCGTGCCATGATATGAATCCTCCTGTACCAGCGTCCTCTGCTACTTGTCCTCGAGCGCGGCGATCCCCGGAAGCTCCTTCCCTTCGAGGAACTCCAGCGAAGCCCCGCCACCCGTACACACATGCGTCACCTTGTCCCCGAACCCCAGCTCCTTGATCGCCGCCGCGGAGTCTCCCCCGCCCACGATGCTCATCGCCCCGGATTCGGCCACCGCCTGCGCGATGACACGCGTGCCCTCCGCAAAGGCGGGGATCTCGAACACCCCCATGGGGCCGTTCCAGACCACCATCTTGGCGTCCGCGATCGCCTGTGCGAACCGTTGGCGGGTCTCGGGGCCGATGTCCGCTCCCATCCAGTCCGCCGGAATCTCGTCCACGGAGACGACCCGGGTGGGAGCGCCCTCCTTCAACTCCGTGGTGATCACCACATCGCTCGGCAGCAACAGGGGCGGGCCGGACTTGGCCGACTGCTCCAGGATCTGCCTGGAGAGATCGAGGCTCTTCTCGTCCAGCACCGACCGGCCGATCTCCTTGCCCTGGGCCTTCAGGAAGGTGTAGGCCATGCCTCCGCCGATGACCAGGGTGTCAACCAATCTCATCAGATTGGTGATCACGCCGATCTTCGGCTTCAGGCCGCCCAGGATCGCCACCAGCGGACGCTCGGGGGAGTGCAGCACCCGGGAGAGCATCTCGATTTCCTTCTCCACCAGCAGGCCCGCCACCGCGGGCAGGAACTTCGCCATCACCGCGGTGGAGGCATGGGCCCGGTGAGCGGTGCCGAAGGCATCGTTCACATAGATGTCGGCCAGCTCCGCGAGCTGCTTGGCGAAATCCTCGTCGCCCCCCTCTTCCTCGGGGTGGAAGCGCAGGTTCTCCAGCAACGCCACCTCGCCGGGCTTCAGGGAGGACACCGCCTCCTTGACCGCGGGACCGACGCAGTCGTCCAGCATCTTCACCGGCTTGCCCAGCAGCTCCGACAGCCGCTTCGCCACCGGGGCCAGCGACATCTCCGGCGCCCGCTTGCCCTTGGGCCGGCCGAGATGGGAGGCCAGCACGAGGGCCGCGCCGCGGTCCAGCAGATCCTTGAGAGTGGGCAGAGACGCCCGGATACGGGTGTCATCGCCGATCTCCCCGTCTCTCAGGGGGACGTTGAAATCCACCCGCACGAACACCCGCTTTCCCTTGGGGTCAATGTCGCGAATCGTCTTCTTGTTCATCACTCCCGCCTCCCCGGCCGTGGGTCCGAGCTGCCGGACTCCGGCGTGCATATTGCCATGAACCCAACGAAGAGGGCCCGACGACAGTTGCCATCGAGCCCTCCGTATCTCTCAGCCGATCAGAGCTTCTCGGCGATGAGGTCCACCAGGTCGGCGAGCCGACACGAGTAGCCCCATTCGTTGTCATACCAGGACAGCACCTTGACCAGGTTGTCGCCCATCACCATGGTCTCCTGCAGGTCCGCGATGGAGGAGGCAGGATTGCCCTTGATGTCGCTGGAGACGATGGGATCTGAGGTGACCTCCAGGTATCCCTTGAGGGCGCCGTTGGCGGCCGCCGTGAGGGCCTGGTTCACCTGGTCCTTGGTGACGTTCTTCTCCAGGAGGCAGACCAGATCCACCAGGGAGCCCGTGCCCACCGGCACTCGCAGGGCGAGGCCGTTGAGCTTGCCGTCGAGCGCGGGGATCACCAGACCGATCGCCTTCGCCGCGCCGGTCGAGGTGGGGATGATGTTGAGGGCGGCCGCCCGCGCGCGCCGCGGGTCCTTGTGCATCACGTCCAGGGTTCTCTGGTCATTGGTGTAGGCGTGCACGGTGGTCATCAGGCCCTTCACGATGCCGAACTCGTCTTGCAGCACCTTGCAGACCGGCGCCAGGCAGTTGGTGGTGCAGGAGGCATTGGAGATGACCTTGTGCTGCTTCGGGTCGAAGATGTCGTCGTTGACGCCGAGCACGATGGTGGGGTTATCGGGCCCGGTCTCGCCCTTGAAGGGGGCGGAAACGATCACGTTCTTCGCGCCCGCCTCCAGATGGGCCCCGGCCGCCTCCGGGTTGGCGAACACCCCGGTGGACTCGATCACCACGTCCACCCCCAGGTCCTTCCAGGGCAGGCTGGCGGGCTTGGTTTCCGAACACACGGTGATGGGATTGCCGTTCACCACCAACTTCCCGTCCTTCACCTCCACCGTGCCGTCGAAGCGGCCGAAGTTGGTGTCGTACTTGAGCAGATGGGCATTCATGTCCAGCGCGGCGAGGTCGTTGATCGCCACCACCTCGGCCGTACCCTTGGCCATCAGAGCCCGCAGAGTCAATCGTCCGATGCGACCGAATCCGTTGATTGCCACCTTCATGGCCATTTCCTGTTTCCTCCTTGACTCATCTGTCAGCAACCCGGTATCTTGCAACGCCCGCGGCTCCGAGGATCCCGGTCGTGCGGGGGCCCGTGGAGGCGCAACGCGCGTCGAGCGCCTGTCGTCATGCGAGGGCTGCCATCGCGGATTGCCGCGCCCGACCGCGCGGCCCGGGTATTCTAGCCAAGCCCATCATCTGTGTCAAGGAACGGCGCCCATTGGACGGGGCCGCCACCGGCCAACGGTTGTGGGCATTGCGCGACACCGGGAGATCATGGCAAGATGATTGATAGAGCCGTTCGCGGAACACGGCTCGCATTCCTTCAACACGGCGACGAGGCGAACCTCCGCGCGGACACGAAAGTGAAGGCTTGTATGATCATCAGAGGCGGTGGCGACCAACATGTCGTGACGGGCCTGGTGCCCGCGTTGTTCGCTGCATTGATGATAGCAAGCGTTTCTCTCCGGGCCTTTGCGGCCGACGCCGGGCCGGCGGGACCGCACGTGCTGGTGGTCCACGATCCTCCGACCCAGGCCGCGCCCGGGTTGAGGGCCGCCGTGCCCGCGCTGATCGCTCTCCTGGGCCACTTCGACTGCCGCATCCAGGTGATCGAGACAGATGCCTACCAGGGCGGGGAGGCGGAGGACCACGATGCGGTGATCTATGTGGGGCTGAAGGAGGGGACAAAGCTGCCCCGGGCGCTGCTGCGGGACCTGTCTCGCACCGAGAAGCCGGTGTGTTGGCTGGGGGCGAATCTGGGACAACTGGACGCGCGCGCGCTGGTGCGAGTTCGCGGATTCGAGATCGTTCCCTCAGAGCCTCAAGTGGAATACACGCGCGTTCTCTACCGCGGGCAACTGCTTTCCAGACCGGACATCCCGCTGGCCCGTCTCAGGCTCGCCCGGCCGGAGAAATGCGAGGTGCTCGCCCAGGCCGAGGGAGGGGGCCCGGAGATTCCCTATGCAATCCACAGCGGGAACCTCTGGTACTTCTCTGACCCGCCGCTGCAGACGTTCGCGCCCGACGGATGCTACCTGGTGCTGTGTGACCAGTTGCACGCGTTCCTGGGGGTGTCTCACCCCGAGGAACGAAAGGTGCTGCTTCGCATCGCCGACGTAAACCCCCTCACCGACCCGGATGCCGTGAGGAACCTCTCCGGCCTGCTGCGCACCGAGGAGGTCCCCTTCGCCATCGCCATCACCCCCGTCTACCGGGACCCCGCGCGCGGTGTCGAGGAACCTCTCAGCGCAAAGCGCCGATTGGTGGGCATTCTGCGGGAGGCGCAGACCGCCGGGGCCGCGGTGATTGCGGAGGGATACACCCACCAGTCGTTCGGGCGCACCGGAGAGGATGCGGAATGGTGGGATGTCAAGCGGGACCTTCCTCTCGCCAGCCGCTCCGCGGTGGAGACCAGGAGGCGGGTCAAGAAGTCGGTCGCCGAACTCCTGAAGTGCGGTCTCGTCCCCGTCGCCTGGACCACTCCCAAGGGACGGGCCGGCGCGGGCGACTACGCGGTGTTCGCCGAGCACTTCTCCACCGCCTGTGAGCGCAGGCAGCCCACCGAAACGGCGCGGGAGCCGCAGGTCTTTCCTTTCCTCATCCGCTCCGACAACTACGGACAGCGCATCCTGCCCGACAATCTTCCCTCCCTGGGAAAGGAGGGGAAGGTGGAGCGGGTGCTGGAGCAGGTGCATCCCCAGAGCCTGGTGCCCGATCCATGGGTCACGGTCAACATCTCGCCGGAGGCGCCGCCGGAAGCGGTGCGCATGCTGCTCGCCGAACTGCGCGGCATGGAGTATCGTCCGG
The DNA here is from genome assembly GCA_029821235.1 of Candidatus Hebobacteria bacterium. GTDB lineage: Bacteria > Armatimonadota > Hebobacteria > Hebobacterales > Hebobacteraceae > S016-27. Next base: position 4,907 of record JALGTT010000086.1, read on the forward strand.
TGGACATTCGGCGCATGACGAACTGGGTGAAAGTGGAGAATCTGGGTATCTATACCCAAGTCGCGCCGCGACCGCTCGCAGACCTGCTGCCCAAGGGCTGGGATGCTTTCATGCTCGTGCCCGGCCAGAGGGGAGCGCAATCCTTCGAGAAGCCGGGGCGGGATGGCCGGGAGACGGCGGTACTGAAACCCGGTGCAGTGCTGGTGACCTTTCCGGCCGGCATGAGGCCGAAGCAGGTGTTCGCCTTCGAGGGCGGCCCGGAGGCGGCCTCCCACCGGCTGGTGCTGTGGGTGGCCAGGGCGGCCTTGATCATCGGTCTGATTCTGGTCGGGGTCTTCGGCCTCGCCTACGTCGCGCAATTACTGACGAGACGGGCATAGAGCCTGGATATGAAGCCAAGGCGTCCACTACTGCTGCTGCTCGGCCTCACCCTTCTGGTGAGTTGCCGCGGCCCGAGTCCCCCGCCCCCAGAGCCCTCACCTCCTCCCCCCACCGCCGCCGCGCCACAGGCACAGGCTCTGATTCTGGTGGAGGCGGAGCCGGCGGATGCCGAGAGCGACGCCGAGGCGCAGGCCCTGCGCGGCCTGCTCGCCCATTTCGACGCCCTCTGCGACATCGCCGCCGCCGCCTCCTATCGCTCCGGGCAGGTGGACCGGTATCGCTACGCCTTCTATCTCGCCAGGGCGGGCAAGGCGGAGGCGAGCGGGGACTTCATCGCCGACCTGGCCGATTTCGAGGGAATCGCGGTGTGGGTGGGCCCCGGGCTGGACCGAGTGGGGGAGGCGGTGCTGGCGCAGATGGGGCTGTCCGTGGGTGGGAGCGAAAATCCTCCCGCCGAGGCGAAGTGGACGATTTCCTACGGAGGGCAGGACCACGCGGAGCGGGTGGCGATGCCGGAGGTTACCGCAGAGGGCGCGCAGGTCCTGGCGGGCGCCCGGCGCAACGGCCGGAAACGAGTCTTCGCGGCCGG
>JALGTT010000087.1 GCA_029821235.1 Candidatus Hebobacteria bacterium
GGCCGGAGGGAGCGGCAAGGGTGTGGTATTCGTACATGGCAGGCCTGTGGCGACCGTAGCGGAATCGCAGCTGGCGAGCGCCCTGGTGGAGCAGGTGCGCGCCCTGGTCGCGGCCTGACCGCCCCCGGAGGCATTCGCATGAGTCCTGGATCACACCCCGTGCGCCGGAAGATGACGATGGTGGAACTGCTGATAGTGATGGCGATCCTGGGCATCCTGGCCGCCATCCTCGTGCCTGCCTTCGTGCAGAGCGCCCGCCGCGCCCAGAGGAAGGACTCCTCGGCGGCGCCTCCGGCAACGGGTGAGGGAGAGGGCGTCGAGAACACCATTGACGTGCCCGAAACTCTGGACCAGCCGTCCGAGCAGCCCGCAGAACGGCGCACGCCTGCAGCCGGCTGGCTGGTCAGCGTGGTGGTCTGGGCGATCATTCTCACCCTCGTCGTCAGATTCGTGCGCCGCCTGAAGTCGAGACTTGCCAAGGGCGGCGGCGGCTTCCACGATCCGCCCGATGCTTAGCAGCACCTTCATCCACCTGCCGCGCATCGGCCCGGTCACCGAGCAGCGCATCTGGCGGCGGGGAATCTGCACGTGGTCCGATTTCCTCCGGGAGCCTACCGCGGCCGGCCTGTCGCCGCGGGCGACGGACCGCCTCGTGCGCCTGGTCTCCCGCTCCGAGGAACGGCTGAACGAAGGCGACCACCGCTTCTTCGCCTCCCGTCTGCCGCGGCGGGAGCACTGGCGCGCCTACCCGGAGTTCCGCCACGGCATCGCCTACCTCGATATCGAGACCACCTCCCTGGAGGGCGACGACGTAACCCTCATCGGGCTCTACGACGGACGGCGGACCCGCATCTACCAGAAGGGCGAAGACCTGGAGCAGTTCGTGGAGGACATCGCCGCGTACCGTTTGCTGGTGACCTTCCACGGGGCGGGCTTCGATTTCCCGTTTCTCCGGCGTCGCTTTCCGGACCTGGAGTTCCACCAACTCCACATTGACCTGTGCCCCACTCTGCGCCGGCTGGGGCTGAGCGGCGGGCTGAAGAACATCGAGCGCGCGCTCGACATCCCCCGCAGCCCGGAGACCGAACATCTCGACGGGTGGGACGCGGTGCGCCTCTGGCGGGAATGGGAGTGCGGCAGCGCGGAGGCATTGCAACTCCTGAAGCGGTACAACGCAGAGGACGTGGCCCACCTGGAGAACCTGCTGCGCTTCGCGTACCCGAGGCTGTGCCGGCTGACGGGGGTGCCGGCAGCAAGCGGGTCCGCACCAGGCGCTACGGGAACACCCGGTTGAGCACCGCCCGCAGCGCCTGCGTGAGGCGCGCCGCCACGCCGTCGAAGACGGTGTAGAGGACGGGGATCACGAGCAAGGTCAGGAGGGTGGACACGATCAGCCCCCCGATCACGGCGATCGCCATCGGCTGGCGCATCTCCGCGCCGCGCGCGGCGGCGAACGCCACCGGCGCCATCCCGCAGATCATCGCCAGGGTGGTCATCAGGATGGGCCGCAGCCGGGTCGGGCTCGCCTCCAGGATGGCATCCCTCCGCTCATAGCCGCGGGAGCGCAGTGTGTTGGTGTAGTCCACCAGCAGGATCGCGTTCTTGCCCACCAACCCCATCAGCATGATGATACCGATGAGAGTGACGATGGACAGACTCTTGCCGGCCACGATGATCGCCAGCAGTGCGCCCACCAGGGCCATCGGCAGCGCGAACATGATGATCAGGGGGCTGAGGTAGCCCTCGAACAGGGCGGCCATCAGGATGTAGATGAGGATCACTGACAGAAGCAACGCCTGTCCGGCGTTTCCGAACGACTCCTGCCGCATCTCCGTCTCGCCGCCGTAGTGGAGCGAGATGTTGCCCAGGGGCACGTCGGCGATCTCCTTCTTGATCACCTGGAGCACGTTTCCCTCGGCATAGCCGCGCTTCAGGTCGGACTGCACCGCCACCATCCGCTGGCGGTTCTTCCGCGTGATCTTGGTGGGACCGGTGGACAGGGAGACCTTGGCCACATCACCCAGATAGACCGGACCTCTGGCGAATCCCACCACCAGATGCGAGATGTCGTCCAGCCGCTGCCGGTCCTCCTCGCGCAGGCGCACCCGGATATCGTACTGATTGGACCCCTCCCGGTACTTGGAGGAGGTGTCTCCCTCGAGGCTGGCCCGCAGGGCGGAGGCGATCTGCCAGGTGGTGACCCCGCGGTCCGCGGCCCGGTCGCGGTCGATCTCCACCCGCAGCTCCGGCTTCCCCACCCGCCAGGTGGTGTCCACGTTCAGCGTCCCCTCCACCTTCGCCACCCGCTGCTTGATGCGCTCTGCCACCCGCACCAACTCGCCCATGTCGTTCCCCGACAATTCGATGGCGATGGGCTTTCCCCCAGGGTCATCCATGTTCTCGGAGGCGCTGGTCTTGATGGTGGCCCCCGGGATGGTCTTGGCGAATTCGTCAATCACCTCCACGATCTCCAGGTCCGACCGCTCGCGCTCCAGTTTGTCCACCAGCACCACCCGCATGGAGGCGTTGGCCGCGCCAGAGGTGCCCACATTGCTGAACACGCTGTCCAGTTCGGGGAAGCGTTTCTCGTCCAGGATGAAGGACTCCAGCCGCCTCACCACCTCGTCGGTGGCGGCGAGCGAGGAGCCCGCGGGCAGCTCGATGTCCACCGTGATCAACCCCTGGTCCACCCGGGGCATCATCTCGAACGGGAGTTGGCGGTAGGCCAGCCCCGCCACCCCCAGTGAGACAATGCCCACCACCACCATCGGCACCCGGCCGCCCCGGCCGCCTCCCAGCACTCCCGCCAGGGTGAGCGCCGCCATGACCGTTATCAGCGGAACCTTCGACACGCCCGGCTCCACCGCGATGCCGATACAGGCCAGCAGCGATACCAGCCCGATGATCACCGTTACCAGCCGGTGGTCCAGGGCCCACTCGAGCAGCCTGCGATAGTTGCGGGAGAGCCCGGCATACCCCCGGTCGAAGGCCGCGAAGAAGCCGCGGCGTCCCTCGTAGTCGTCCTCGCTGGGCACCGCCTCCCTTTCCCGGAACCATCGGGAACTGAGCATCGGGGTGAGGGTGAAGGAGACGAACAGCGAGAACAGAGTGGCGATCGCCACCGTGATCCCGAACTGACGGAAGAACTGCCCCACGATGCCGCCCATGAAGGCGATGGGCACGAACACCACCACGTCCACCAGGGTGATGGTGATCGCCGCCAGGCCGATCTCGGTGCGGCCGCTGAAGGCGGCGTCCTTGGGCTTCTCTCCCAGCCGCAGGTGCCGATAGATGTTCTCGATCACCACGATGGAATCGTCCACCAGGATCCCCACCGATAACGAGAGGGCGAGCATGGTCATCATGTTCAGCGAGAAGCCCGCGAAGTACATGGGGCCGAACGCCGCCACGATGGAGGTGGGGATGGCGAAGGCGACGATCAGCGTGCCGCGGAGGCTGTGGAGGAACAGGAAGACCACGAGCACCGCGAACAAGGACCCGAGGACCAGGTGCATCTTCAGGTCTGACAGCGTGTGCCGGATGAAGGTGGACTGGTCCTCGATGATGTGCGCGTCGATGTTGGGCGGCAGGAACCCGCGGCCCCGCTCCCGCACCTTGCCGGTGAGTTTCCACTTCAGCCAGCCGCCCAGTCCCGGCTCCCGCGTGCCGTACTTGATCTCCCGCCCGCTCTCGTCGAAGATCTGCCCGGTGAGGCGGTGAAGTTCCTTGCGCACCTCGTCCGCCACGGTCACGGTGTTGGCGTCCGACTGCTTCATCACCGTGATCGCCACGGTGTCGTTTCCGTCCATGCGCGCGTAACTGTCCCGCTCGGCCACCGTATCGGCGACGCTGGCGACCTCGCTGAGATGGATGACCGCGCCCGTCCTGGTCCGCAGCGGGGTGTCCCGTATCTCCGCAGGGTTGCTGAACTCTCCCACCGCGCGCACCGCGTACTCCCGAAGCCCCTCCTCGATGCTTCCGCTGGGCAGGTTGAGGTTGGTGGCCTGCAGCGCCTGGACGATGTCCCCGATGGTGAGCCCATATCCCTCCAGGGCGCGCTTGTCCACCGCCACCAAGATCTCCCGCACGTCTCCCCCGTAGACGTTGACCGCCCCCACCCCCTTCAGTTTGCCCAGGCGGTCTTTGATCACGTCCTCCGCAATCCGCCTCAGTTCCCGGGAGGGCATCGGGCTGGCCAGCGCGAACCTGATCACCGGGAAGGCCGATACGTCGAACTTCTGGATCACCGGCTGATCCATGTCGCGGGGCAACTCCATCCCCGCCCCATCCACCTTCTCCCGGACATCGTTGATGGCTGTGTCGAGATCGGTCCCCAACTCGAACTCGATGCCCACCACCGACACCCCCTCGGTGGAGGTGGAGGTGACGTTCTTCACCCCGGAGATGGTGCTGACGGCGTCCTCGATGGGCTCTGTGACCAGGGTCTCGATCTCCTGGGGACCGGCCCCGGGATAGGTGGAGACCACGCTCACCCACGGCAGTTCTATGTCCGGGTAGAGGTCGACGGGCAGCCTGCCGAGCGCGGTGATGCCGAGCACGATGATGGCCAGCACCACCATGGTGATGGTGACCGGACGGAGAATGGAGACTCGGGTCAACCACATGGGCTAGGCTCCCTCCGGCTCCTGCACGATCACCGGATCTCCGTCCTTCACCCCTTGCGCCCCCTCCACGATGATCTTCTCGCCTTCCTTCACCCCGGAGACCACCTCCGCGCGGGTCTCGTCGGAGAGCCCCAGCACCACCTCCCTCTGCACCGCCTTGGCCTCCTCCACCACGAACACCAGGGTCTTTCCGTCCCGCTCCACGATCGCGTCCTTGGGCACCACCAGCACATCCTTGTGTTCCTGGGTGATGATCCGTCCCGAGGCATAGCCGCCGGGGCGGGCCGCGTTGGCTCCCGACGGAATCGCGATCCGGGCCACGAACTTGCGGCTCGCGGGATCGGCCACCGGCACCAGGGACTCCACCTTCCCCTCCAGGGACTGCTCTCCGTTCACGTGCAAGGTGACCTTCACCTTCTGGCCCGGGTGCACCCGGGGCGCCACTCGCTCCGGCACCTGCGCCTCGTAGTACACAGAGCGAGGGTCCACGATGACCATGAGCGGGGGCCCCCCCATGGAGGAGGCGATCTCACCCGGCTCCACTTGACGCTGGAACACCACTCCATTCAGCGGGGAGCGGATCACGGTGTAACTCAGCATCTCCTCCGCCCGCGCCAGCGCGGCGCGCGCGGCGCGCACGCCGGCCGCGGCCGCCTCCACCTGCTGCCGGGCGGCCTCTATCTCCTCCGGCCTCGCCCCTTTCTCCGTGAGTTCGAGGGACTGCCGGGCGGACTCCCAGTTGGTGCGGGCCACCTCGTAGGCGGTCTCCGCTGCGTCGAGTTGCTGTTTCGCCGCTCCCCCCTGTTCGTAGAGCCGCCGCATTCGGTCCCTGTCCGCCTCCGCCTGACGGAGCGCGGCCTCGGCCTGCTCCAGGCGCGCCCGCGCGATGTCGCGCTCCTCGGGCCTGGCTCCCTGTTCGAGGATTTCGAGTTGCTGCCGCGCGGCGGCGAGTTGCGCCTTCGCGCCCGCCAACCCGGCGCGCGCCTGCTGCACCTGGGCGAGGAGACTGTCCTGCTCCAGTTCGATGAGAACCTGCCCCTTGGTGACGGTGTCCCCCTCTTGAACGTGAACCGCCTCCACCCGGGCGGTGACCTGCGCGCTGATGGCGGCCGCGTTCGCGGCCTTCAGCGTCCCGGTGACCGGAATCGCATCCACCATGGTGCCCGTGCCCACCGACGCCGCGCTGACC
>JALGTT010000088.1 GCA_029821235.1 Candidatus Hebobacteria bacterium
CCGCGCCGCAGGGCAGACCGCGCCCCCGCGGGGCACGGCCGAACAGGAGCGGCAACTCAAATTGCTCGGCGATGTGTGCGTCGAGTTCACCGCGCGGCTGGGGCCGATGGCGCTCTCGCTGTCCGCGCTGAGCGCCATCGAGCCCGAGGACGTGCTGATTCTGGGGCCGCGGGAGGAAAACCCCGTCTCCCTGGTGAGCGGTGACCGATACCGCCTGCGCGGCCGTCTGGTGGCCCAGGGGAGGCGGCTGGCGGTGCAGATCGCGCATCGGCCGGGGGCAAAGGAGGAAAGAGGATGACGCAGCAGACAGAGGTCGCACCGGAGGCCGCGGCAACCGCCGAAGCGGGCGAGACCCCGCCTTCGGCGGGCGATGTCCTCGCCCGGCTCGGGGATATCGAGGTGCAGGCCACCGTGGAATTGGGAAGGGCCGAACTGCTGGTCCGCGACCTGGCCGGAGTCGGCCCAGGTCATGTGGTGGAACTCGACCGGCTGGTGGGAGAACCCGCCGAACTGAAGGTGAACGGCCGCCTGTTCGCGAAGGGCGAGGTGGTAGTGCTGGATGACCAGTTGGGATTCCGCGTCACCCAACTGGCGGGAGGGGGAGACGACGGCAGAGGTTAGCCGCGCCGGGGCTAGACTCCGGCCTGCTCCCACACCTCGAGCAGGGCCTCCGCGGTGGTCCGGATGGCATCCTCCGGCGACATCCCCTGTACGCGCTTGCTGAACGGCTCCGGCGTGACGGGGCCCGTGTAGCAGATCGCCTTCAGCCCCTGGAGGAATGTCACCAGGTCAATCACCCCGGACTCGCCGGGCAGGCAGCGCTCGTTGTCAATCTGCTCGTCGGGTCCCCGCCCCTCGATCCCGTCGTTGATGTGCACATCCACAATCAAGGCATCGCTCAACTTCCCGATGTCCTCCTTGGTCCCGTGTGACGTGTACCAGTGGAAGGAATCGAACAGGAGCCCGACGTTGCCGGTGCCGATTGCGTCGCACAGGGCCAGCATCCCCTCCTGGTCCGAGATGAACTCGTACTTGTGCCCCTCCCTCAGCGTCTTCGGCCCCACGAACTCCAGGCCCAGCCTGATTCCGTGCTCGGCCAGCGCCTCCGCACACTCCCGAAGCCGGGTCCGATGCAGCTCGAAGTTGGCCTCGAAGGGCAACTCGTCCGAGAACGGGAGAATCCAGGTGGAGCATCGGTCGGCCCCGATCTGCTTCGCCGAGCGCGCAATCTGGAGCAACTTCTCCACCCCGGCGCGGAAGGTCTCCTCGTCCCGGCGGAACTCCACCGGCAGCCCCCAGGCGGCGGGCCGCAGTTTGTTCCCCTCCAGGGCCCGACGCACCGCGTCGGCGGCCTTCTGGTCGGCGGGTATCTCCACCGCCAGCCCTTTGAAGCCGGCCTGCGCGGCCAGACGGGCCGCCTCCTCCAGATCGAGTTGAACGCCTATCGCGGATGGGGCCAAAGCCGGATACATGGCCAATTCTCCTTCCTGCTCAGATCACGCCAGCGGGGTCCCCCAGCCAGCGCCGGAAAGGGTAGCACGGGCCCGCCGCCTAGTCAAAACAAAGGGGACGCCGTTCGTGGGGCAGATTTGCAATCTGCCATGGAGTGGTCTGAATGGGTCGTGGCGAGGATTTCCGGTCTGCGGACTTCTCGGACAGACCACGGATTCAGCGCGGACAAAGACCTTCCGAATCCTGTCCCTCGTACCACAGGCCATCCCATTCCCAAGGGTCGCTTACCAGCCCTGCCCGGACCGCGTTGCCCAGGATATAGGCGAAGGTGTCATCGAGGTCTTCGTCATTGCGGACAATGTGGTCGTATCCCTCGACCTGCCAAAGCGACTGTCCCGTGGTGCCGCGGCGGGCATTAATGACACGGGCGGCATGCCTCTTTACATTCTGCAGTATCTTGGAGATCGAAAACCACGCTCCTGGCTTCTGTTGAAGGGGACTGGCCAGGAGATGGACGTGGTCCGGCATCACAGTGAGCACATGTACCAACCATCTCTTGCGGTGCCAGAAAAGGATCGCATCCTTGACGACCGCCCGTTCATCACGATTGAGAGGCGACGTTTCGGTTCGTTCTTTCGCAGATTGCAAATCTGCGCCACGGTGTGGACGCTCACTGCGATGCTTCAGGCGAAAGGTTAGGAAGTAGGTGACGCCACCGACCTGCCAGTGCGGCAATCGTCTTCTGGTCACCACCAACATTTCGCCAACTGCGGATCGCACTTTCCGAGAATCGGCAACCGCTTTCTCCTGTGGGGCAGACTTGCAGTCTGCCGCCGTTGTCCGCCTCTCATCCATTCCACTATACACAGTTCGGTAGGAGACAGCGATCGCCTCCCGGAAGTCCTCATCGAACACTTGGCGTTCCGCCCGGTATGGCAGCCCCGCAGGCCGCCATGCCAATTTCCTTCCTCTCTCCGCCTCCCCTCCCCCACCGGCTGCTTGACGCAACCCTGCCCCCCTGCTACATTCATTTCATGTAAATCATGCGATGGGTCGGCCGGGCGGGCGGGGGATGGCTGGGCCTTGCCGACTCGGGTGCGGAAGGGTTCAGTCCTCCAGCCTGGAAAAGGCCCCGCACACGAAAGGCAGATGGTGATGCGACGACTCAAGATCCTCCTGCTGGCGGTGGTGTTCCCGCTCGCGCTACTCGGCGCGGGGGGCATGTGGTTCCTGCGCGCGAGGCACAAGCCCAAGCCCATTCGCACCGCGAAAGTGACGCGCGGCGAGGTGGAGATCACCGTCCGGGAGACCGGGACCGTGCAGCCCGTGAAGAGCGTGGACGTCAAGTCCAAGGCGGCCGGGCTGATCGAGGAACTCGCGGTCGAAGAGGGGGATGAGGTGGCCGAGGGCCAGCTCATCGCGCGCCTGGATGTCCCGGAGTTGGAGGCCCAGCGCGATCAGACGCGGGCACAACTGGACGGGGCGACGGCGAGGGTGAATCAAGCGCGCCTCGCCTATGGCCGCGACCGGAAACTGATCTCCGCCCAGTTGACACAGGCGGAGGCGAGTCTGCGGGCCGCCCGTGCCGCTCTAACGGAGGCGGAGAGCCGCAGGCGGGACGCGGAGCGCATCGCCCGGGACGCCCGCCGCCTGTTCGAGATGGGCGGCTTCGTGTCCGAGAACGAGGTCGCATCGGCCGAGGCGGCCGCCAAGCAGTCCGCGCAGCAGGCGCGCGCGGCGCGGGAACGGGTGACGGAACAGAAGGCGGCGGTGGAGATAGCCCGCGCCCGGCAGTCCGAGATCGCGCTCAGCAAGTCGAGACTGGCGGAGGCGGAGGCCTCTCTGCGCCAGATTCAGGACTCTCTGGCGGAGATCGAGTCCCGCCTGGGGGACGCGGTGATCCGCGCCCCCTGCTCGGGCACGGTCATCGCCCGCCACGTGCGCGAGGGAGAACTCATCACCGCGGTCTCCTACTATGGCGCGGGGGCGCCCATCGTCACCATCGGCGACCTCTCCACCATGCTGGTAAAGGTGAATCTGAACGAGGTGGACATTGCGAAGGTTCACCTCGGGCAGTCCGTGAAGATCACCGCGGACGCCCTGCGCGACCGCACCTTTCACGGCCGGGTGAGCCGCATCTCCCCGGCCTCCGTGGGAGAGACCTCCAACGATGGCTTGGTGAAGTTCCCGGTGGAGGTTACCATCATCGGCGACACGACCGGCCTGAAGCCGGGCATGACCGCCAACATCGAGATCTCCTGCGAGAAAGCGGAGGAGGCGCTCTGGGTGCCCAATGACGCGCTGTTCGAGAAGAAGGGCAAGCATTTCGTCACCGTGGTCACCGGCAGGCGGCAGGGGAAGCCGCTGACGGAGGATCGCGAGGTCACCATCGGGCTCTCCAACGACTCCCGCACCGAGATTCGGTCCGGCCTCAGTGAGGGTGAGGAGATCCAACTCGGCCGAGCCGACATCCCGGACCGGAAGAAGATAGACATCGGCGGCGGCCGCGGAGAGAAGGAGTAGTCCGGCCATGGGGCTGCTGCAAAGCCTGCGCGTGGCGCTCGACTGTCTGGCCGCCAACAAACTCCGCTCCGCGCTCACCATGCTCGGGGTGATCATCGGGGTGGCCTCCGTCATCGCCATGGTGTCCATCATCGAGGGAGCCCGCGACCGGGTGGTCAAGGAGTTCGAGGAGATGGGATCCCGGCTGGTGGTGATCTTCTTCTCCCCGGAGGAGCGGCAGAAGGGAGAGGGCCGCACCCACATCGAGTATCTGACCACAGATGACGCGGAAGCGATCCGGCGGGAGTGTCCTCTGGTTTCCAGCGTCTCTCCAGAATTGCCGCTGGACGCTTCGTTCCAGGTGGCCGGTGAGACATTCAAGGGGAAACTGGTCGCCGGTCAACCCGAATTCGCCCGCCTGCATAATGTGAAACTCGCCTCCGGGCGGTTCTTCACCCAGCGGGACTATGACGCGTGGGCCAAGGTATGTGTGATCGGCGATGAGGTCAAGAACGAGTTTTGGCCGGACGAGGACCCCGTGGGGAAGACCCTGCGTGCGAAGGGCGTGGATTTCGTGGTGATCGGGGTGGCGGAACGGCGGGGACGCACCATGGGGCAGGATCCCGATAAGGAAGTGTATGCTCCTCTCACCACGGTACAGAAGCGCATCACCGGGGACAAGCGGGTGTGGGTGATGTGGGCACAGGCGGAGGACGTGCAGCGCACCGAGGAGGCGGCAGACCAGATCTGGGCTCTGCTGATGAGGCGGCACGGAAACCAGCCGGACTTCACCGTGGATTCTCAGTCCCGCATCCTCGCCGCCATCGGGAAGGTGCTTGCCATCTTCGGCATCGTGTTCGGCGGAGTCGGGGGCCTGGCCCTGCTGGTCGGGGGCATCGGGATCATGAACATCATGCTGGTCTCCGTCACCGAGCGCACCCGGGAAATCGGCCTGCGGAAGGCCGTGGGCGCCAAACGCCGCCACGTCCTGATCCAGTTTCTCACAGAATCCATGACCCTGTCCGGCATCGGGGGGCTGATCGGCATCGGCATGGGATGGGGCATCGCCCGGCTGATCGAAGTTGCCACCAAGGGCGACCTGCCCACCAAGGTGCCCCTGTGGGCGGCCGCGGGCGGCTTTCTCTTCGCCTGCGCGGTGGGCGTGTTCTTCGGCCTGTACCCGGCCTACCGCGCCTCCCGCCTCGACCCCATCCAGGCTCTTCGCTACGAGTGAGGTGATGATATGCGCGCACTGATTCCCGTGCTGATTGCGGCGGCCGTCCTTCTGACCGGTCCCGCGGCCGGCGCGCCGGCCGAACTGCCCGACCGGCCGCTCTCCCTGGAGGAGTGCATCGCGCTTGCCCACCAGCACAGCCCCTCCCTTGCCATCGCCAGGCAGCAGGTGATCTCCGCCAGTGCGGCCCTCGATCGCACGCTTTCCTCCTACTATCCCAACGCTACCTTCATCGCCACCCAGGGGCGGACCGCGGGTTCGTCCTTCGTGGAGACTCCGGCCGGCACGGTGGCGTTCACCACCTCCGGCCGTCGGCGGGAGGCGGAGGTGCTGCTCAGCCAGACCATTTGGCAGACCGGACGCGGCTACTCCGTAAACCGCGCCCGGCATACCGTTCGGTCCGCGCTGGCCGCGGAGTCGGCGGCGGCCCAGGACCTGGAACTGTCGGTGGCGCAACGGTACTATTCCGCTCTGGCCGCGGAGGAACTGGTCAAGGTCGCGGAGGCCAACCTCACCGCCGCCCGCGACCACGAGCGGCAGGTGAAGGCCCGAGTCGAGGTGGGCAGAACCGCCCCCGCGGACATCGCGCCGGCCGAGGCCGATGTCGCCGACGCCGAGTTCTC
>JALGTT010000089.1 GCA_029821235.1 Candidatus Hebobacteria bacterium
CCGTTGCGCTTGTCCGTGATGGTGAAGGCCGCGGTGCCGGTGTCGAACACCACGTCCAGGGCATCGTTTCCAAAGGCAATCTCCTGGTCGGGGCCGCGGATATCAATGATGTTGCCCTGTTTCTCCAGGGACACGTCATCGTACCACGCGGTGCAAGCGCCCCACCCCTCCAGGCGCAGGGTGATTTCCTCACATCCCTGGGGGATCACGAAATGGGTCAACACCTGCCCCCAGTCCTGATCTCCGTTTGCGCTCGCCTGCCCGAAGATCCACTCCATCACCTCGCCGTCGCCATCCCGCAGCACCACGCTGACGCTGGCCTGGCCATCGTCCATGCCCTCGACCTTGATCCAGGCGGAGATCTCGAAGATGTCTCCTCTGGACACCGGGATGGGGTCCGCCTGGTTCAGGCACCAGTCCTCGGCCCCGGTGTGGGTCACCTGGAGGCAGTAGCCGCCGGTGAGCCCCGGCGATACCCGCTCCAGGGTCAGCGCGTCCGGGTCCCGCGACCAGGAACTGCCCCAGCCGACGGAGAGGTCGTCCTCGAAGCCTGGGTTTGCGACCAGGTTCTGTGCCTGGGCGCTCGTCGGCGCCCACAGAGTCCCTGCCAGCAACACCAGCGCCGCCGCCAACACCGCCCTCGACAACCGCATCCTCGCTGCCTCCTGCCGCCCCCTCCATTACTATCCATCTTTTTGACGCGCATTCCTCCCCAAATAGCGCGGCCGGTCGGTGTGCCCACAGTTCCCCCTCTGTCCCTCTTCCCGCGCAGGACGCGGCGGGCCGGTTGTCGAAGCGAAAAGCGCGACCGAGCGCCCGAAATCCGGGCCCGGGCCGGATTGGGAGAGACAGCAATGGCACGACACCGCATCTTCGCCTCCATCATGGCGGCGGACTATGCCCGCCTCGCAGACGAGGTGGCGGAGGCCGCCGCGGCGGGTGTGGACGGCTTTCACTTCGACATCATGGACGGCAACTTCGTCCCCAACATCACCTTCGGGCCGGACCTGGTGCGGGCGCTGCGCCCGCTCACGGACCTCCCCTTCGACGCCCACCTGATGGTGGTGGACACCGATCTCCTGATTCCGCTGATGGTGGAGGCGGGGGTGAACCGCCTCTCCATCCACCCGGAGGTGGGCGGCCACCTTCAGCGGTCGCTCACGCGCATCCGCGAACTGGGCGCGCAGCCGGGGGTGGCGCTGAATCCCTCCACTCAACCCGGGCTTCTCGGGGCAGGAGTTCATTCCCGCCTCTCTCCGCAAGGCGGCGGTTCTGGCGGACCTGATCTCCGGCTCCGGCAGGGACATCTCCATCATGGTGGACGGGGCGGTCACACCCGAGATCGCCGCGAAGCTGGCCAGGCAGGGCGCGCGGGACTTCGTCACCGGCTCGCCTCTCTTTGCCCATCGCCCGCTCGCCGCCCGCATCCAGCAGTACCGGGAGGCCCTGGCGTGAGCCCCGCTCGCAGCGCCTCCGGCGCACGGCTCGAAAATCAGGTCGCCCGGCTGTTGCGGCAGGTCCGGGAAGGGAAGGTCTCCATTGCCGACGCGGTGGAGCGCCTGCGCTCGCTGCCGTTCGAGGACCTGGGCTTCGCCAAGGTGGACCACCACCGCGCGCTTCGCACCGGATTCCCGGAGGTCATCTACTGCTCTGGAAAAACCCCGGAACAGGTCGTCGCCATCGCCCAGCGCATCCGGGCGCGCGGGCACATCGTGCTCGCCACCCGGTGCTCGGAGGCGGTCTGCGAGGCCCTCTCCGAGGCATTCCCGGAGGCGGCCCACCACCACCAGGCCCGCATCACCGTGGTGGGAAAGCCGCGAAGGCCCTCCCCCCGCGCGAAGCCCGTCGCGGTGCTCACCGCGGGCACTGCGGACGTGCCGGTGGCGGAGGAGGCGGCGGTGACTGCGGAGACCCTGGGGTGCCGGGTGGAGCGCGTCTACGACGTCGGGGTGGCAGGGCTCCATCGGCTGCTGGGCCACCTGGACCTGCTCAACCGGGCGCGCGTGATCGTGGTGGTGGCGGGAATGGAGGGCGCGCTCCCCAGCGTGGTGGGCGGCCTGGTCTCGGTGCCGGTGATCGCGGTGCCCACCTCGGTGGGATATGGGGCGAGTTTTGAGGGGCTCTCCGCGCTCCTCACCATGCTCAACTCGTGCGCCGCGGGCATCGCGGTGGTGAACATTGACAATGGCTTCGGGGCCGGGTACTTTGCGGCCCTGCTGATGCGAAAGGACCGCGCCAGGTGATTGCCTATCTCGACTGCTTCTCCGGCATCTCCGGGGACATGCTGCTGGGCGCGCTGGTGGACGCGGGGCTGTCCTTGGATGACCTGCGATCCGATCTCGCGCGGCTGCCGGTTTCCGGCTACGAGGTGCGCGCCGAGCGCGTCACCAAGGGGAGCATCGCCGGCACCCAGGTGACGGTGGAGGTGACGGAGCAGCAGTCCCACCGCGGGCTCGACGATATTCTCCGCATCATCGGCGAGAGCGGACTGCCCGCGCAGGTGACGCAGTCCGCAGAGCGCGTGTTCACCCGGCTTGCCGAGGCGGAGGCGGCCGTCCACAACCAGCCGGTGGAGGAGATCCACTTCCACGAGGTGGGCGCGGTGGACGCGATCGTGGATGTGGTCGGCGCGTGCGCGGGGCTGCACCGGCTGGGGGTCGAGGAGGTCTATGCCTCTCCTCTGCCGCTGGGCGGCGGCTGGGTGAAGGCCGCGCACGGGATGCTGCCCGTGCCCGCGCCGGCGACGGCCGAGCTGGTGAAGGGCATCCCCACCTATGGCGGGCCGGTGGAGGCGGAATTGGTCACTCCCACGGGTGCCGCCATCATCACCACCCTGTGCCGGCAGTTCGGCCCCATGCCGCCCATGATCGTCTCCCGGATCGGCTGGGGAGCAGGGGTGCGCAACCTCGCCCACCCGAATCTGCTCCGCCTCTTCCTGGGGGAGCCGGAGAAGCGTGTCCGCGACCAGCGCCTCTCCCTCATCCAGACCAACCTCGACGACATGAACCCCGAACTGTTCGAGCACCTGCTCGACCGGCTGTTGGAGGCGGGCGCGCTCGATGTGTTCTACACCCCCATCGTCATGAAGAAGTCCCGCCCCGCCACCCTGGTCTCCGTGCTCGCCGACCCGGGGAAGGTGGACGCGCTCTCCGCCATCCTCTTTCGGGAGACCACCGCCCTCGGCCTGCGGGTGCACGAGGTCAGCCGACGCTGCCTCGACCGCCGCTGGACCGAGGTGGACACCCCTTATGGCCGGGTGAGGGTGAAATTGGGCCTGCTGGGGAGCGAGACCGTAACGCTTGCGCCTGAGTACGAGGACTGCCGCCGCCTCGCGCGGGAGCGCGGCGTCCCGCTGAAGGCGGTCTACGAGGCGGCCCAGGCGGCCGCCCGGGACGCGAACCAGGAAGGGGGAAGAGAACCATGAAGATGCGGCTCGCCCTGCTGATCGTGGCCGTTGCGCTGGTTGCCGTGATATGGGCGATGCTCAGGTTCCCGTCGGTCAAGCCCGCCCCCAAACCTCCGCCGCCCAAGCCCCCGGCCGCCTCCCCGCGCGAAGTGGTCCACGACTACCTGACCGCTTTGGAGCAGAAGGACTACGCCGCGGCCTATGCGCTGCTCTCCCGGGAGTCGAAGGAAGTGCATTCCCGCGCCGAGTTCGGCGCCCTCGCCGACAAATACGCGGCCCCCAGCCTGGATGCGGCCGCCGGTGTGGAGCAGGCCGTGGAGGAGGGGAGGATGGTGGTGATGGTGCCCATGATCGAGGACCCGGCCACCTCTTCCTTCACGCTTGTCAAGGAAGAAGGCGAATGGCGTATCCTCTTCCGGAACGAGGACGGGTCTCCCTGGTTCCCCTATCCGTAGGCGCGGCCGCGCGTGTTTCGAATCGCGGCAGGAATCCCGGCCGCGCAGCCGGAAGGTCTTGAACACACTGCCCCCGGGCGGCCCTCTTGTCCACAGGTTGTCAACAGTAATCGTTCGATTGCTGTCTATTCTGCCGGCCGAGGACGGCGAGGAGAGCGGCGCGGGCGCGGCGAACTAGGACACCCGCTCGGCGCGGTCCGAGTGGAGGGAAAGCAATGAAGGTCATTCTGTTGCAGGACGTTCACGGGGTGGGAGAAGCCGGCGCGGTGGCCGAGGTGGCCGACGGGTATGCCAACAACTTCCTGTTGCCGCGCAAACTCGCCATCCCCGCGACGCCGGGAAACTTGAAGAACCTGGAGCAGCACCGGGCCACCATCAGACGCAAGCAGGCAACCGAGATGCGCAACGCGCAGGCGATAGCGGAGCAGATCTCGACCATCACCCTGCGTATGAAGGCGAAGGCGGGGGAGGCGGGACGTCTGTACGGGTCCATCACCAATGCCATGATCGCGGACGCGCTCGCCTCCGAGCACGGCCTGGAGGTGGATCGTCGGTCCATCTCCCTGCCCCATCCCATCAGAATGCTCGGCGAGCACGAGGTGGAGATCCACCTTCATCGGGAGGTGAATGCGACCCTGAAGCTGGAGGTGGAACCGGAGGGTGGAGAGCCGGAGAGCGGGGAGCCGGAGTCGTAGCAGCCTGCCGGAAGTGCGGAGGGGATATGCAGAGGCGGAGCCTGGACGGCCGTTCACGGGGCGGAGGGATTCCCTTGTGCACGCCCCTGGATGGGCCCCGGCCCTGCCCCTAGGGTCGGCAAGGAGAGGAAGGCGGTGAGCACACCCCTGTTGGAGCGCGTGCCTCCCAAGAACGAAGAGGCGGAACAGGCCACCCTCGGCGCCATGCTCATGGAGCGGGAGGCGATCGCCCGTGTGGTCGACCTCCTGGATCCGGAGGACTTCTACAGCCCTCAGCACCAACTGCTCTATCGCGCCATCGTTGACCTGTTCAACGACGGGGAACCCGTTGACCTGGTCACCGTGCAGGCGCGTCTCCAGGACCGCGGCCAACTCGAACAGGTGGGCGGCACCGACTACCTGGTCGCCCTCCAGGAGGCCGCGCCCACGGCGGCCGCGGTCAACCACTACGCCCGCATCGTGCGCGCCAAGGCCACCCTGCGCCAACTCATCGCCGCCGGCGGCAAGATCCGCGATCTCGCCCAGGGCGCGGGGGACGAAGATGTGGAGTCCGTCGTCGACCGGTGCGAGCAGGAGATCTTCTCCGTCGGCGAGCGGACCATCACCCCCGCCTTCACTCCGCTGCGCGATCTCCTCGGCGATACCTATGACCGCATCGACGAAATGCAGGAGGAGCACCGGCCCGGCACCGGCCTGCTGAGCGAGTTCAACGACCTGGACGGCTATACGTCGGGGTTTCAGAACTCGGACCTCATCGTGCTCGCGGCCCGGCCTTCCATGGGGAAGACCGCGCTGGCGCTGAACATCGCGGTGAACATCGCGCGGAATCAGGGCAAGCGGGTGGCCGTCTTCAGCCTGGAGATGGCCAAGGAACAACTCGCCCTCCGCATCTTGTGCTCCGAGGCGGGCGTGAACCAGCACAATGTGCGGCAGGGATATGTGGACCGGGGAGACATGGACCGCATCGCCCGCGCCGCCAGCGACCTGTACAAGGCCCCCATCTTCTTCGACGACTCGCCCAGCATGAACGTACTCCAGATGCGGGGCAAGGCGCGCCGGCTGCGCGCCGATCAGGGGCTGGATTGCATCATCGTGGACTACCTCCAACTCGTGTCCGGCTACGGCCGGTTCGAAAACCGCAACCAGGAGATCTCCCAGGTGGCGCGCTCCCTCAAGGCGCTGGCCCGCGAGCTCAAGGTGCCGGTGATCGCCTGCTCCCAGCTCAGCCGCGCGGTCGAATCGCGCGGATCCCCCCGCCGCCCCCTGCTCTCCGATCTCAGGGAAAGCGGCTCCATCGAGCAGGAGGCGGATCTCGTCCTCTTTCTCTATCGCCCCTCCTACTACGGGGAGCAGGAACTGCGCGCCGCCGGCTATCTGGAAACCGATCGGCATATCGCAGAGGTGATCGTCGCCAAGCACCGCAACGGCCCCACCGGCACCGCGCGGCTCGCCTGGCTCGACGAGTTCGTTCGCTTCGACAATCTCGAGGAGCGGTTCATTCCTCCCGAGGAGACCTGAGATGCTCTCTCCCCAGGTGATCGCCGGCCTCCTGTTGGTGGCGGGAGTTTCCATGATCGCCGGATGGGCGACGGTCTTCCGCGACCGCTATTACCTCGGTCTGCTGGGGCTGGCCTTCTCGGCCCTCGCGGGTGCGCTGCTGGCGGGACAGCGCGTGCAGATTGCGGCCGAACTCGGGGCCTCCGAGCCCGGCCTCGTCCTCATCGCCCGCATTCTGTTCGTGATGTCCAGCGTGCTCGGCCTGGCCGCGCTGGTGGCGGCGGTGTACGAGACCCGGCGCCGGCTGGCCCTGCTCAGGGAGTCCTACCGCGCCGCGGAGGAAGCCTTGATCGCCATGGCCCAGGCCTCCAGGGAGAGGGGGGAAAGGGGGAAGACCGCCGAGGGAGAGGAGGCCGACGGGGCCGGGGACTCGCAGCACGACGATCAGCAGCACTGACCGCGCGGAGGAATAGATGTCCGACAAGATCAACATACTGGTGGTGGGTGGCGGAGGCCGGGAGCACGCGCTCGCCTGGAAACTCGCGCAGAGCCCGCGCGCCGCGCGCGTGTTCTGTGCGCCCGGCAACGCCGGCATCGCGCAGCACGCCGAGTGTGTCCCCGTTTCTCCCTCCGACCTCGATGCTCTCGCCGGCTTCGCGGAGGAGCGCGATATCGGTCTCACCGTGGTCGGCCCCGAGGCGCCCCTCGCGGAGGGGATCGTGGACCTGTTCCGCGGGCGCGGCCTCCCCGTTTTCGGGCCCTCCCGCACCGCCGCCC
>JALGTT010000090.1 GCA_029821235.1 Candidatus Hebobacteria bacterium
TCGAGGCGGCGCGCGAGGGGCGCCTCCCGAAGGTGGTGGAACTCTCCGACATCAAGGGCGATCTCCATATGCACTCCGACTGGAGCGACGGGCACGACTCCATCGTGGAGATGGCGCGGGCTGCGAAGGCCCTGGGTTATCGGTACATCGCCGTCGCCGACCACTCGGTCTCCGAGGTGCAGGCGAACGGGATGAGCGTGGAGCGGCTGCGGAAGCGGGCGGCCGAGATCGAGAAGGCGCGCAAGGCGGTCCCCGGCATCGCCATCTTGAACGCCGCGGAGGTGGACATCAAGGCAGACGGCTCCCTGGACTACCCGGACGAGGTGCTGGCCGAACTGGACTTCGTGCTCGCTTCCGTGCACTCCGGGTTCAAGTCGAGCCGCGACGCCATGACTAGGCGCATCGTGAAGGCCCTCGAGAACCCGTATGTGGACGCGCTGGGGCATCCCACCGGCAGGCTGATCGGCCGGCGGGAGCCCTACGAGGTGGACATGGAGGAGGTGTTGAAGGCGGCCGCGCGCCTGGGGGTGGCGGTGGAGATCAACGCCTACCCGGACCGGCTGGACCTGAAAGACGTGCACGCCCGCCGGGCGAAGGAACTGGGCGTCAAGATCCTGATCGACACCGACGCGCACTCCGCGGATCAACTCTCGTTGATGCACTTCGGGGTGGCCACCGCGCGGCGCGGCTGGCTGGAGGCCGCGGATGTCCTCAACACCCTTCCCCTCGGCCGGCTCAAGCGGAGTCTGCGCAGGGCGCGGGGCGGCGGCAAGCGGCGGCCCCGCCGCTGAACCCCCGGCAGGAGAAGTGCGCCCGCGGGCAAAAGAAATCGTTTGCCCGTCACAGGACCGGGCAGCACATGCATCAGGGGAGGCATCGGACTTGACGAAATCGCAGTTGATAGCCGAAGTGACCAGAGTGACCAAACTGAAGAAGGGCGAGGTGACGCGGGTAGTGGACGCCGCCCTTGGCGTGATCTCCAGGAGGCTGGCGAAACACGAGAAGGTGCAGCTGACCGGCTTCGGCTCCTTTGAACCCAGAAGGCGAAAACCGCGGAATGGGGTGAACCCGCGCACGCGAGAGAAGATCGAAGTGGATGCCACCTGGTCGCTGTTGTTCCGGCCGAGCAAGAGATTGCGGGAGATGGTCACGGGCAAGAAGCGGCGCTGAACGCGCCCGGCTCGGGATGACAGCGTGCGGCACTTGCCGAGCCCGCCGCCGTGAAGATGGGCGACGCACCTGAGGCTCCTCGCCTGGGGCCGATTTGACACCTGTTCGGCGGGTGGTATAATGCCCATGCAGCACGGGCGGCCGACGGGAACGTCGTTCGCCCGGTGAAGTTCCGGTCGGGGCGTGGCGCAATTTGGTAGCGCACCGGTATGGGGTGCCGGTGGTTGTCGGTTCAAATCCGGCCGCCCCGACCAGATGATGTCGGTCCAGCCCGCCGCGCGCTCGGCGGCGTGTTTCCTCGTCTGTGCTTGTCCATCCATCAACGGCCTCTGCGGCCGTTGCCGCGGCGGCCCCCGCGCCAAGCACCCGTTGCGCGCGGCGTGCGCCTGTGCTATCATCGAATCCACAAAGAAAAAGGCTGTGGCCCTGCGGTGCGCGTGGTTGTCCCCACGTAGTTTTGAGCCAACACCAAAACTACGGGAGCCGTGTCTAACAGCCAAGTGGTAGCTCGGTCGCAAGCCCGAGAATCGCGCGGCTGTTCAGGTAGGCGCCCACCTGCTGATGCAGGTTCAAAAACCGGAAGGACACACGGCACGCGCGGGGTCGCTTATTGAACGTCGGAGGCGCCGCCCGGCTTCTCGGCCTGCGGCGTCGGCGACACCCTGTGGAAGCGGACCTGTGGTCCGCTTCCTGCTGTCTGTGACCTCGAGCGTGCGGTTGCGTGCGGGCGGTGCACAGGCTATAATCGCGGCGTTCGGGGCAGGGACTCCTCACATGCGACGCCGCATCCTCGGCGTCAGACGATTGCGCACACCAGGTGGAGCCAACGGTGGAAGCCGTCGCTCGCACTATTGACGGAAAGGCGATCCCAATGCCGACGCGGGTGCTGATGGTGGTACCGCCCGCGGGCGGCGGACTCGCGCAACATGTCGTGGCTCTACTGAGGGGACTCGCGGCCGAGGGATACCAGGTGGCCGTATGTTGTGAACCGGAGAGCCTGGTGGCCGAGGCGGCGGAGGCGCTCTCCTTCCCCGTCCATCCGGTGCGGATTGCGGCGGAGGGGCCCTCGCGGACGCTGATGTCGGTGGTGCAGGTGGCGCGTGCGGTGGGATCCCTGCAGGCGCAGATCGTGCACACCCATTCGTTCCGCGCCGGCCTGGTGGGCGCGCTGGTGATGCCGGGCGCGGGCGGGGCGAGGCTGGCGGCCACCATTCACAACTTCCCGCCCGGGCCTCCGGAGGGACGGGCGAAGGCCCGCCGGCGGGACAGGTGGGCCGTGCAGATGCTGCTGCGGCGCGCGGACAGGCTGATTACGGTCTCCGATGCCCTGAGAAAAGAGCTTGCCGGGATGCGCCCGCGGGCGGCCGACAAGATGCTCACCATTCCCAATGGCGTGGATACCACGAAGGACCCGGTGGACCAGGCCGCGGCCCGCCGCCTGTTCGACCTGAACCCCTCCGCCCCGGTGATCGGCATGGTGGCTCGGCTGGCGCCGGAGAAGGGAATACCCCAGTTCCTTCGCTGCTGCCAGGTGGTGTCCCAGCAGCGCCCGGAGGCTCAGTTCCTGCTGGCCGGCGACGGCCCGCTGCGGGAGCAGGTGGAGGCCGATCGCGGCAAACTCGGGCTGGAGGACCGGGTGCGGTTGCTGGGGGAGGTGGATGCCCTGCACGAGTTGCTGGCCGCGCTGGACGTGCTGGTGGTGGCCTCCACCACGGAGGGATCCTCCGTGGTGGCGATGCAGGCGATGTGCCAGCAGAGGCCGGTGGTGGCGACGAGAGTGGGCGGAGTGCCCGAGGTGGTCTCCGACGGGGAGACCGGCATCCTGGTGGAGCCGGAGAACCATCGGGAACTGGCGCGCGGGGTCCTGACGCTGCTGGATGACGCCGACTTGCGCGCCCGCATGGGAGTCCGAGGACGGCAGCGGGTGAAGGAACTCTTCGACATGCAGGACATGGTGGCGAGAGTGAAGGAGGTCTACGCCGACCTGGTGCGCGCGGACCTGGAGAAGACGGGAGGGGAGAAATGAGAGGGCGGGCGTGCCTGCTGATGGCCGCGGTGTGGGTCGCGTTGGCGGTGGCGGGGGGGCACACCGCAGAGAAGCGCAAGTTGGTGGTGGCGGTGATCGACCAAATACACTGGCACGACCTGCTGGACGAAAACGTGCAGCTTCCCACTCTCCGGCGGCTGATGGCAGAGGGAGCGGTGGGGATGATGTGTGCGAGAACCGCGCGCAGCGGCGAGGGCGGATATCTGACCCTTGGCTGTGGATCGCGGGCGTTCGCCAGGGATTCGGGCATGTCCCCCGGCCCCGAGGCCCTTGCCTTCAACGTCGGGGAGCGGGTGGACGGCGGGACGGCCGCCGAGAGGTATCGGGCCTATACCGGAGTCGGCCCCGGGGAGGCCGCGATTCTCCACCTGGGCATCGGGGAGTTGGCGCGGCAGAACGGGGCGGCCCCCTATCCGGTCCGCCTGGGCCTGTTAGGGGAGGAACTGGCGCGCGCCGGCCTCGCGGCGGCCTGTGTGGGCAACGCGGACACCTCCGCCGCCCGCCACCGCGAGATCGTGACCCTGGCGATGGACCAGCGGGGTCTGGTGATGCAGGGAGACGTCGGGGCGGGGCTGGGCCGCAGGTCCCCTCTCTCACCCAGCGGCGCCGCCACCGATGAGGGAAGGTTTCTGCGCGCCTTCGGCGATGCCGTGAAGACCGCGGACGTTCTGTTCGTCGAACTCGGGGAGACCGCCCGTGCCGCAGAGTGCGCGGAACACATGACCCCTCAGGCAGCCGCGGAGGCGAGGAAACGCGCCCTGGAGCGGTCGGACGGACTGCTGGCGCGGGCGCTCGCGCTGATGCCCGAGGAGGGCTGGGCGGTGATGGTGGTGGTGCCGGAGGTGCGCCCGCCCGACCCCGGGGAGAGAATGGCCGCCCTCGCGCCGGTGATCTTGGGCGGACCGGAGGCACGGCCCGGGGCGCTCACTTCCCCCTCCACTCGACGCCCCGGCCTGGTGGTTAACACCGATGTGGCCGCTACGGTACTGGATTTCTTCGGGCTGCCCGCGCCGCCGGACACCTTTGGGCGGCCCATGGCGACACTGCCCCTGGAGGGCGGCACAGAACAGTGGCTGTCCGCCCAGGTGGCGCGGGAGGATGACGTGGAGAGCGCGCGGCGGGTGGTGCTCCGGTGGCTGCCGATCGCGGGAGCCGCGGCGCTGTGGGCGGCGGCGCTGCTGTTGCTGCTCGGCGAGCGCGCCCCGCGCTGGACGCGGGTGTTGGTGAGGGGGGCGCTATCTGTCATTCTCGCGGTGCCGGCGGTGGCGTTGCTGGCCGGGGCCTATCCCTTGCCCTTCCCGGCGCTGTGCGGGGTAGTGGTGGGAGGCGCGCTGCTGCTGGCCTTCGTGAGCGGGTGGGTGAGCCTGGGGCGGTCCGCGCCGACGGCGGCCTCCGTGGTGCTGGCGCTGGGGTTGGTCTACGCCCTTCTGCACGGCCGCGGTCTGCTGCACTGGTCTCCGCTCAGTTACTCGGCGGTGATAGGGGCGCGCTTCTACGGCATGGGCAACGAGTTCGGCGGGGCCTTGCTGGGGGCGATGCTGGTGGGCACGGGAGGGGTGCTCGGGTCCCGTTCCGCCGGCATCGGCAGGCGGGCACTGGCGGCCCTCGCCCTCGCCGGTGTAGCGGTGCTGGTGGGGCACACGGGGATGGGCGCCAACGTGGGGATGGCGTTGGCGTGCGCGGTGGGGTTCGGCGTGTTCATGCTCCACCTCTGGCGGGACGAACCCGGATGGCGGGAGGTGCTCGCCGTGGGCGTGCTGTTTGTCGGTCTGGTGGGGGTGGCGGTGCTGGCAGAGGTGCTCTTCAACAAAGGGGAGGCCTCCCACGTTGGTTTGCTGGTGGCCGCGGTGAAGGCGCGGGGATGGGTGCCCATCTGGGAGACCATCTCGCGCAAGGTGGCGATGAACCTGCTGCTGGTGCGGCACTCGATCTGGGCGGACACGGCGGCTGCCGCGCTGACGGTGCTCCTGGTGGCGGTGGCGACGCGGTCCACCCAGGTGGTGGGGGCGATGCGGGATCACCAATGGCTGCGTCCCGCGCTGACGGCTGGGCTCTTCGGCGCGGGCGCCGCGTTTCTGCTGAACGATTCCGGGGTGGTGGCGGCCGGGGCGGCGCTGCTCTTCGCCGTCGGATGGTTGAGTTACGCGGCCCTGGGAGATGGAAAGGGCTGACCTGCTCCTCCTGTCGGGTGTCGGGCGGAGACACCAAGGCGGGCCCCGCCCCTTGCGGCCGTATCGAGCACAGGAGTAGAATGGCGCGCGGAAGAAGGAGGCCGCGATGAAAACGCGGAGGCCGCGGTGATGGGTGAGATGGCGCCTGAATCCGGTCCGAGAGCGAGAGGCGCGCCGACGGCAGGGTCGTTCGCGGAGGCCCTGTTCTGGGAGCAGCGGGAGGGTGACCGCGTTCAGTGTCTCCTCTGCCCCCACGAGTGCCGGCTGGCCCCCGGGCAGAGGGGGCTCTGCCGGGTGAGGCAGAATGTGGACGGCGTGCTGCGCACCCTCAACCATGGCCGCGTCTCGTCGGT
>JALGTT010000091.1 GCA_029821235.1 Candidatus Hebobacteria bacterium
AGTGCGGCTGCTCGGGGTGAGGGCCTCCAATTTCGCACAGGGGCCGCGGCAGGTGTCGCTCTTCGACCCGCGCGCCCAGAAGCGCGCGCAACTGGAGAAATCCCTCGCCTATCTCCGCAAGCGGTTCGGTCCGGGCGCGGTGAAGTGGGCCAGGGATTACGAAGCGCGTGAGTAGCTATCTCCGAGAAGTGCCCAGCCGGCGCGCGCCGCGGCGGAGCAGCCCCACGCGCTTGCGCGGAGGGGCCGCGGGAGTCTCTGGGATCTCCGGCGGCGCGGGCGCTGCAGGCGGCGCGGAGGCGGACTGCGCGGGCGGCGCGGCCGGGGCGGGGCTCTGGGTGGCGGCCGCCTGCGGGGCCGCGGGAGCCATCTCCGCAGCCTTCTTCTTGGACCGGGGGCGTCGTCGCCGTGAGCGCTTCTTGGAGGTGTCCGGGGCAGGTGGAGCAGCCGGTGCGGCGGGAGCCGCCTCCTGCTGCTCGCTTTCCGGCTGCTTCTTTTTTCGCCTTCGCCGGCGCTTCGGCTTGGACTCGGGCTGCTGCGGCTCGGGGGACATCCCCTTCACATGTCCCTTGAGATAGGAGTGCGAGGCCTCGGTGACCACCACCGTGACCGGTCCGTCGGAGGGGAGAGGGCCCTGTATCTCCACGCGGCACCCCTCGCACCAGCCATGCGCGGGTTCGTCGCCGACCTGGCGGGGGACCTCCAGGTGCGCGACCTCCACCTCGTCGCCCTTGGAGAAGAGTTTCACTGCGCGCGTCGCATTGGCGAGGGTGGTGGCCGTGACTTCGTGCTCCTCCAGGCTGAGGCTGTCGTCGGCTCTGATGTAGACCGGCCGGCCAACCATCGCGTCGAGGTGGGCGGACCTGGCTCCTCCCTCGCCGACCAGCACGGAGGCGACGGGCGGGGCGGCGCGCACGATCACCGTCTTGCGCTTTTCCTCCGCGCACAACTTGCGAATCTCCCGCTCGATCCTGAGGGCGATGGTGAGAGGGGTACGCACCCGGCCAAGGCCGCCGCAGTGAGGGCAGGTCTCCGTGAGAATGCCCATCAAACTCTCGCCCCTGCGCTTGCGGGTCATCTCCACCAACCCCAGCGGGCTGAGGTGGACGATCTTGGTCTTCTGGCGGTCCTTGGCGAGCAAGTCCTGGAAGGTCTTCATCACCTTCTGGCGGTCGCGGGCGCGGTCCATGTCGATGAAGTCGATCACAATGATCCCGCCCAGATCGCGCAGCCGGAGTTGGCGGGCCACCTCCTCGGCCGCCTCCAGGTTGGTGCGAAGGATGGTGTCGGCGAGGCGCTTGCCGCCGGTGAAGCGGCCGGTGTTCACGTCTATCGCGGAGAAGGCCTCCGCCTCGTCAATGCTGATGTACCCGCCCGCCTTCAGCCACACCCGCCTGCGCAACAGCCGGTCAATCTCCTCCTCGATCCCGTACTTGTGGAAGATGGGGAGTTTGCCGCGGTATCGCTTGACCCGTTTGCGGAGCCGAGGCGCGAGGTGGGAGACGAGTTCCAGCGCGTGGTCGTAGGCGCTCTTGGAGTCCAGCACCAGTTCGCTCACATCGTCGGTGAAGGCGTCGCGGATCACCTGGTAGGTGAGGGTGAGGTCCTGGTGGAGAACCGCGGGGGCCTTCGCCTGCGCGGCCTTCTTCATCAGCCGGTCGCGGAGGTCGAGCAGCACCTTCAGATCGGCCTCCAGGTCCCGCTTTCCGTGCCCCTCGGCCTCGGTACGGATGATGAGTCCACACCCGGAGGGGCGGAGTTGGCGGCCCAGTTTGCGCAGCCGGTCCCGCTCCTTGGCCTCCTCGATCCGGCGGGAGACCCCGATCTGCCGGCCGTCGGAGAGCAGGAGCACCAGATAGCGGCCGGGGAGGGCGAGGCGGGTGGTGGCGCGCGCTCCCTTGCTTCCCACCGCCGCCCGCACGATCTGCACCACCACCTGCTGCCCCTCCTTCAGGCGATCGGTGATCTTTCGGGAGCGGGGGAGGCTGGCGGAGGTGACCCCCGTCTCGGTGACGAAGCCCACATCATCGGCACACAGAAAGACGTTCTTCTCGGCCCCGATATCGGCGAAGGCGGCGTCCATGCCGGGCAGGACGCTCACTACGCGCGCCTTGTAGATGCTTCCCACGATCCGCGGGTCGCGCTCGATGTGCAGTTCCGCGAGTTGTCCGTCCTCCAGGATCGCCACCCGGGATTCCAGGTCTTCGGCGTTGACTATGATCTGTTTCTTCACTTGTTATGCTCGCTTTCCCGGAGCCCGCGGCGGGGCTCCTCGGGGCCGGAGATGACTCCAGAGCGCGCGCTCAGCGTCTCTGTCGCCGCCATCTCTTGCCCCGGGCCGCTCCCGGCCTGCGGTCCTCGCTCGGCCGAGTGGAGAGTTCGGTGCGGTGGTATCGTTTCACGTGCTCGTGTTCGTCCAGCCCGAGAAGCGCGATCACCTCTTGCGGACGCGCTCCCCCGTGGCTGCCGGTGCGCAGCCTCATGCGCAACACCAGGCCGTCATCCCCCTCCACCACCTCCAGGCGATGGATGAGCGGACGGAGGTCAACCGTGCGCTCCGGCCTCTCCCCCCCGCGGTGCACGATGAGTTGGGGGCTGGCGAGAAGTTGGTCCACGCGGCGCTGCAGGTCCTCGCGCCCGATGGAGTCGGTGAGCGCAACTTCGTAGCCGGCCAGGTCAATGTTGCCGAAGGTCTCCTTCTTGCGGTAGGCAGGCAGAGACCACACCTCCGTCACCTGGAGGCCGGCGGGCAACTGCTCGTTGAGCCGCTGCTTGACCTGGTCGGCATCCATCGCCTCCGTCACGTGGAGGGCGAACAACTCGACGTCGCTGGTGGCGCCCAGGGGCAAGGGAGGACCGAAACTCAGTTTGGGGTGAGGGTTGTGGCCCTGGGTGAGGGCCAGCGGCAGCCCCGCGCGGCGCAGCGCGCGCTCGAGGGTGCGCTTGACATCGAGATGGGAGATCCAGCGCAACTCGTCGCCCTTCCGGTATCGGCACACGAACTGGGCCATCTCAGGCCTCCCCCCGGCCGAGGGCCCGCTCCGCCTCCGCGCGGAGCGCGGACTTGCCGAGGCCGCACGCGATGTGGTCCCAGGCGAGAGCGGCGTCGAGCGGCAGGTCCTGGTTGGCGTAGTCGGAGAGGCGAAGGCCGCACTCCGAGAAGGCCTGCTCCCAGAGCGCGAACTGGAAGTGCTCGCCCCAGGAGTCGAATTTCGCCCCCAGTTGCCAGGCGCGGTGGATGACGGCCCCCAGTCTGCGGTCCCCGCGGGAGATGGCGGCCTCCAGCGCGCTCACCGCCGGGTCGGTCCACGAGAGTTTCACGGCCCGCGCGCGGAGGGTCTGTTGGAGCAGACGCTGCTTCTCCGCCAGCGCCTCGGTCTCATCCTGCCCCATCCACTGGAACGGGGTGTGGGGCTTGGGGACGAAGCCGGCCACGCTGACCGAGATCTGCAGCCGGCCGCGGCGCGGCCCCAGCGCGCCCCGGCCGAAGGCGAGCAGCCGCTGTACCAGGTCGGCGATCGCCTCCACGTCCTCCTCGGTCTCGGTGGGCAGGCCGATCATGAAGTACAACTTCAACCTGAACCACCCGGAGGAGAAGGCGGCATCCGCGGCCGCGAACAACTCCTCCTCGGACATCTGCTTGCGGAGCACCGCGCGCAGGCGGTCCGTCCCCGCCTCCGGCGCGAAGGTGAGACCGCTCTTGCGCACCTGCCGGATCTGGTTGGCGATGGCGACCGAGAACGCGTCCGCCCGCAGCGAGGGCAGCGCCACCCCGACCCCCCGGGCGCCCAAGCGCCGGGTGAGGCCGGTGACCAGTTCCTCTATCTGGCTGTGGTCCACGCTGGTGAAGGCGAGCAGCGAAATCTCGTCGAACCCGGTGGCCGCGACCGCCTCCTCCGCCTGACGCAGCAGGGTGTCGAGTTTTCGCTCGCGCCGCGGCCGGTAGAAGGCGCCCGCCTGGCAGAACCGGCACCCGCGCGCACACCCGCGCATGATCTCCAGGGTCACCCGGGAGTGCACGGTGTCCAAGTAGGGCACCAACTGTCTGGTGGGGAATGGGGCGGCATCGAGGTCGGCCACATAGCGCCGGGTGATGGGACACTGCGCGCCGTTGACCGGCGTCACCGCGCCCACCGGCCCCGCGCCCGCGGGCGAATACTGGTAGCGGCTGGGCACGTACACGCCGGGAATGGCGGCGAGCCGCGCGAGCGCCTCCGCGCGCCCGCCGTGCGAGGCCTCCAGGATTTCGAGCAGCGCCTCCTCACCCTCTCCCACCAGAATGGCGTCGAAGAAATCGGCCATCGGCTCCGGGTTAGCAGCCCCCGGGCCGCCGCCGATCACCAGCGGGTGGTCGTCCGTGCGATCGGCCGCCCGCGGGGGAATGCCCGCCAGGTCGAGCATGTTGAGCGCGTTGGTGTAGGTGAGTTCATAGGGGAGGGTGATCCCGATCACGTCGAAGTCGGACAGCGGCCTGCGGGACTCCAGGCTGGTGAGAGGCGCGCCGGCCCGGCGCAGTTCCGCCTCCATATCGGTCCACGGCGCGTAGCACCGCTCCGCGAGGTAGTCCGGGTGAGAGTTGACCACGTGATAGAGGATCTGGAGCCCGAGGTGGGACATCCCGACTTCGTAGACATCGGGGTAGAGGAGGGCGAGGCGAACGCGCGCGGCCTCCCAGTCCTTGTGGACCGCGTTCCATTCGCCGTCAATGTAGCGCGCGGGCTTATTGACCCGCGCCAACAGAGCCTCGAACTGCGAAATCTGCATCACTTCCCAGGCAGATCCGCCTCCGGCGGACCCGCCGCATCACCCTCTTGCCACCCCTGCGGCCCCTCGGGCCGCTCACTGTCGCCTGTGCTCCGCCCGGCCGGTCGCCCCGGTCAGTCCGTCCCCGCGCCTGGTGCAGATGTGAGGAGGCGGGCGGTAGGCCCTAGGCCACCAGTGCCTCCATCACCTCTTCCGGGATGTCGAAGTTAGAGTAGACGTTCTGCACCTCGTCCAACTCGTCGAGCGCGTCCAGCAGGCGAAGCGTCTGCTGGGCCTGCTTCTCGTCCAGCGTCACGCGCGTCTGGGGGAGCATGGTCACCTCTGCGCTCTCCACGGTGATCCCGGCGTCCACCAAAGCCTGTTTCACCGCATCGAGGTCGGAGGGTGCGGTGCGCACCTCGTAGGAGGCGTCCTCCGTGATCATGTCCTCCGCGCCGGCCTCCACGGCCACCTCCAGCACGCGCTCCTCGGGGGCCGCCTCCCTGGGCACGATGATGATGCCCTTCTGGGAGAACAGCCAGGCCACGCAGTTGGTCTCCCCCAGGTTGCCGCCGTTGCGGCCGAACACGGTGCGCAGGTCGCCCACCGTGCGGTTGCGGTTGTCGGTGAGCACCTCCACCAACACCGCCACCCCTCCGGGCCCGTATCCTTCGTAGGTCAACTGCTCGAGGACCGCCCCCTCGATCTCCCCGGTGCCGCGCTGGATCGCCCGCTTGACATTGTCCTGGGGCATCCCCGCGGCCCGTGCGCGGTCCATGGCGATGCGGAGCCGGCTGTTGCTCTCCGGATCACCGCCGCCGGCGCGCGCCGCGGCCATGATCTCCCGGGTGATCTTGGCAAAGGTCTTGCTCTTGCGAGCGTCCTGCGCCTGTTTGCGCAG
>JALGTT010000092.1 GCA_029821235.1 Candidatus Hebobacteria bacterium
AGAGAAGCAGAAGGGCCCGACTCCTATCCTGCTTTCTGAGCGGCAGGGCGCATTCCTGCCGGCCGCGGGACAAGACTGTCTTTATTTCTCCTTGGCCCCGGCTGGTCGGGGCGGCGGGATTTGAACCCACGACCTCCTGCGCCCAAGGCAGGCGCGCTACCAAGCTGCGCTACGCCCCGATTCCGGCCCGAGTATACCTCGCCCATCACCGGGGAGTCAACGCGGCCGAGGGGTGTCGCCCGCCGGCTGTGTTATAATGCCTTCATCCCAGGTGAGGAGCGGGATGTGACTGCCAAGGAGCGCGTGAAGGCGGCGATCGAACATCGCGAGCCGGATCTCGTGCCGGTGGGCGAGTGGATCATTGACTACGAGCCCGCCTCCCTGGTGCTGGGGAGGCAGAGTTACCTGCGGGGCAAGGCCGGGCTGGCCCACGCGCTGTGGGAGGGGCGGCGGGATGAGTTGGTGGATTCCATCAAGCGCGACCTGGTCGAGTTGACCAGACGGCTCGACTTGGACATGGTGTGTGTAGACCTCACCTGGCCCCGCGGCTATCACCCCGATCCGCCCGAACGGGTGGACGAGGACACCTGGCGGGATGCCCACGGAAATGTGTTCCGCTATTCCGACCTGACGCGGGATCTCATGGTGCTCACCGAGGGGGAGCAATCGTGGGAACCGCCTCGGCCCCCGCGCTGGTCCAACGGCGAGTTCCAGCCGGACGCATCCGAGTTGGACATCATCGAGTATGTGATGGCGGAGCTGGGCGAGACGCATTTCCTGTTCACCGGCATGGGTGATGCGCGCCTGCCCATCTACGGCGCGCAGTTCGTGGAGCGCGAGCTGATGCGCCTGGCGGAGGACCCGGACGGGCTGGCGGCGGAGCGCATGGCCTCTTATCGGGAGCACGCGAAGCGGATCCCCTTCTTCGCCAGGTTGGGCTTCGACGCCATCATCGTGGGCGACGACTACGGGTTCAATACCGGGCCGTTCATGTCGCCGGAGATGTTCCGCAGGGTGTACTTCCCGGCCCTCCAGCATCTCTGCGAAGCTGCACACCAGCACGGGATGTACCTCATCTGTCACTCCTGCGGGAACTTGCGCCTCCTCCTCCCCCTCCTCATCGAGGCGGGCATCGACGTGTACCAGGCGATTCAGCCGGAGGAGGATATCGTCTCCCTGAAACGGGACTTCGGCAAGGACCTGTGCCTGTGGGGCGGGGTGAGCAGCCACGACCTGGTGACCGGGGATCCGGAGACCGTCCGCCGCCAAGTCCACCACGCGATCTCCGCCTGCGCCCCTGGAGGAGGGTTCATCCTGGGTTCCAGCCACAGCATCGGGGTCCGCACCCCGCTGTCCAACATCATCGCCTTCCTGGAGGCCGCGGGCCGCCATCCGCAGCCCGCCGGAGCGCACACGTCTCATGGCTGAGCCTGTCCCCGGGCGCGAGTGCGGAGGCGTGGGCGAAGGCGTGGAGGCGCGCCAGGAGGAGCGCAGGCGAATGGTGGAGCACCAACTCCGTGGCCGGGGCATCCGCGATCCCCGGGTGCTCGAGGCCATGCAGAAGGTCCCCCGCCACCGCTTTCTCCCCAACCCGGAGGACCCGGCCGCCTACGGAGACCATCCCCTCCCCCTCGGCTGCGGCCAGACCATTTCGCAGCCATACATGGTGGCGCTGATGACCGAGTGCCTTCGCCTCACCGGCGAGGAGCGCGTGCTGGAGATCGGCACCGGATCCGGATATCAAGCCGCGGTGTTGGCCGAGTTGGCGCGCGAGGTGTACACGGTGGAGCGGTTCCCGGAACTGGCCTCGCAGGCGCGGAGCGCACTCGAAGAATTGGGCTATGGAAACGTGCACGTGGTGGTGGGGGATGGGAGCGAGGGGTACGCGGAGGCCGCGCCGTATGACCGCATCATCGTCACCGCGGCCGCCCCCGAGATCGCTCCCCCCTGGGTGGAGCAACTCGAAGAGGGAGGGCGTCTGGTGCTTCCGCTGGGCGACCGCTGGGGCCAGACTTTGGTGGTGGTGAGGAAACAGGAGGGGAAGATGGCGCAGGAATCCGTCTGCGGCTGCGTATTCGTGCCCCTGGTGGGGAAGCACGGCTGGCGTGGGGAGTAGGCAGTGCCGGCCACAGGCCGGGCGACCGGCCTGCTCTACCAGACCGGCCAGTTGAACAGCAATTCGCGCATTTCCAGCCCGTCGGGCAACCGATACTTGAACGCGATGTAGAATCCCTTCTTTCCGCTGGGCGAGGTCCACGGGCCGCGATAGATGACCGCGTGCTCTGGGTCGAAGAAACCCTCCTCAGGCAGGGACGGACGCAACTGCCGCGCCAGCGCCCTCCGCGCTTCGGTGGACAACTCCGAGAATTGCAATTCGCGGCCTGCCTTGAGTTGTCGGCGCTGGGAGGGTTCCAGATATCCGTAGGCCCGCAACGCGCTCGCGGGAATCCGTATGTTCTCCAGTTCCGGCGGCATGGTGGCCCAAGAAAGAGCCGTCCACTGCTGGTCGGGAACCTGTGCCAGGAGAGACGCGACCTGTTCCGGGTCCTTCACGCGGCCGTCGGGGGTCACCAATTCCCGCAGCCGCGCCAGCCATGGCTCCGGGAGAGGAGATGATTGTGTGAGCAGGTAGTCCTCGTCCGATCCGACGACATACCTTCCGTCAACTCTCCACTGCATGCCCGTCTTTCGGTTGAGCCCCGCCAACACGTCTCCCAGGGAAGGCTTCGCATCCGGCCCGGGCGGCAGGTAGGGAGAGACATAGTCGGGGAGGAGGTAGTGGGCCAGCACCGTCACCTGGCATTGCCGTGCCACCATGGCCATCACTTCGGTCACCGGCACTCGTTGCTTGCGGGCCGCGGTGAAATTCACCGGCAGGTCGAGAAGGGGGCTGTCGGAGACCACAGCAGGCGGACGCCGCGCTTCCTGGATCGCCTCCTTGATCTTGCGGTACGAGTTGCCTTTGGTCCGCTGCCTCCACTCTCTTTCCTCCTCCGTCATCATCGCTTCATACTCCGGCGTGCGCTTCCGACGCCCAATCCTGACCAGGGCATAGCGGGCTCCCCGGGGTGAAACGTCGGACATATGCACGATGTTGGCCGAGTATGACCTGTATCCATTGGGCGGGATGACGAGAATGAACTCGAGCCCCTGCCAATTCCAGTGGAACGACACCCAGGAGTGTCGAAACTGCTCCTCTGCCGAATCATAGAGTATCGGCGCAGGCTCACTCAAGCTCCCGCCGCCGCCGTATCGGTTGGGGTCATTGCGCCATTTGTCGAGGTACTGCTGGAACCGCTCGTCCAACTGCACCAGCGGATAGGTCAGCGAGCCCTCCGTGAGCAGTCTCTCCCTTTCCTCAGGGCCCAAGGCGGCCAACTGCTCCAAGATCGGCCGCCGGCACGGATCCAGCAGGTCCGCACACGGCCAAGGATCATCCTTCTCGTACTTCGCGAGCAGATCGTGTTCGTTCAACTTCAACGCGGCGAGGTACTCCTGCAAGCGCGTTTCGCGCTCCGGCCGCAGCGCTTCGTTCAATGCGCGCTCATTCTGCTCGTTCTCACGCTCCCACTTCTCCATCAGCGTCTGGAGCGGATGGGGGTCGTGCCGCGCGAGCAGGTATCTCCTCGCACCGGGCGGCATCCCCCGCGGGTAGGCCCAGTAGGCATCGAGCAGCCGGCAGAGCGAGACCATCATGCCCCTCAGCCCGAAGTCTTCGCCAAACGCGCTCACCCTCACCCAGGCCAGTTCCGGCACCGCCTCCAGGTCCACCCCGCTTTGCTCGGAGAGGTCGCGCAGCAGGTCTCCGACGGTCGTCTCGTCCTCCCACACGGTGACACGGGCTTGCTCGATGCGGGGATCGCGGTCGTCGAGTTGGTAGTCCCATTGTTCCCAGTGTTTGGGCGATGGGAAGCGCTCCGGCGGCTCCGCGGCGAGCCCCGATAGGGCCCCCGAAAGCCAGAGCGCCGCGAGCAGCGCCATGCGAACCGCGGGAGGGATCGGCCTTCGCAGCCACGGCCTCTCTCCGCCACAGGTGGGGCACCTGGCACTCATCAGCACACTCCTCCGCTCGGCGTCTTGGACATCCCCCTGCCGGGTGCGGCAGACAGCGTGCGATGACATGTTGGCATCGGCTGGGTTGTTTGTCAACAGGGCATGCGGCTGACGGATACCCAGTTTTGGAGGAGGGGGAAGGAGAAAGGGTTGCTCGGCTCGCGAACTACGAGACAAATCATCACAGCACGAGGAGAGCAGCCCATGTGCCAGCAACGAGTTTTGCAGTTCGTGGACAAACTCCTTCCTGATTGGCGCTGTTGCGTAACAAGGCGGCCGTGCGAATGCTGGGAGGCCAGGGAGTGGAGCATACCGCGGCTATCAATGCTTCAGAAGTGCCGACCTGGAGAGGCTGCCCAAGGAGAACCCCGGCGAGTGGCTGGAGTTCTGTCGCTATTGGGTGGGGGGGTGGGAACGGTTCGGAGCCCTGGCGGGGAGTATTCCCGCGGAGGTGAGGCGGGCAGTCTCGCGCGGGTCGAGCGGAATGGACTCGCGCTCATCGTCAGTGGTAACCCCCCGGGCGGGCACCCAGCGCTTCTCTCTGCGCGACCAGACCATGGGCGGCAACTCGCCGGAAGGGTCCACGTACAGTAGACGTCCATCAAGCAACCGTGAGACCGGCGGCGGTCCTGACATTGCTCCCACCCCCTTTCAAGGAAGGTATACCACACCACAGGACAGGCAGAACGTCGAGGGGCCCGTTCCCATTGCCCAGGCACACAAAGGCTATGCAGAGTAACGAAGCGTAATGAACACGGTTGCGCTACAGAGAACGCACCCGGCGCGCTTCGATCACTAGGCGGGGTCGGTGGGGGACGGCGAAGATGCGTTCCGCGCTCTCGGCGGCAGTATTCCGGCGGACCTCAGGCGGGCCATTGCAGAGTCCGGGAGGCGCGCGCCCCGAAAGACCTCGGCCGCGCTGACACCATCGGCCGGGATCCAACCGCGGGACGCCCGGTCCCAAACCAGAGGCATCTCGCCCTTGCAAAGCCAGAGCAAACGGCCATCCGGGAGTCGCATTACGAAACCGTCTGATGCGGCCATCTCACCCACCTCCTGACAAGCGAATTATACCACCCCGCTGGAGAAGGAGCGCGGCCAGTGGTTTTCTCTGTCGGAGATAGTGCACAGCGTCAAGTATGGCTCAGCGCTCGAGATCAACCGCTTGCGCGGCAGGAAGGGGTCTTTGTGGCTTTCCGAGAGTTTTGACCGCATCCTGCGCGATGAGCCGGAGTTCGACCAGAAGGCGACTTACATTCTCGACAATGCATCTGCGGCCAGCCGGGTCTTCGACGCGCTCGATTGGGATGGGCTGTGGGGGCAATGGATGGAGGGGCTCAGATGACACAGGCTGGGAGCCTGTGCCACTATGGCCTGCTTCCTGCCACGCGCCGTGATTGACCCCTAGTCCCCGATGTGGTAACTTCTGGCCAGCGAAAGGAGGTGGTGTGCTATGTTACATAGACCAGGAGGTGGCTGTCCCTAGGGCAGGCCACCGGCAGTAGCGGGTGACACCACCTGATACTGGGGACAGTCACCTCTGCGGGGTCCGTCGCTCCCAAGGCGCCGGACCAACTTGGGGTTGGCGCGCCCCCTCGTCTTGCGCATCACCTGCCCCACCAGGAATTTCAGCGCCGTCTCCTTCCCTTTGCGATAGTTCTCCACCGCGTCCGCGTGCTCGGAGATCACTTCATCGATGGTGGCGGCGAGTTCGTCCTGGTCGGAGATCTGTGTGAGGCCCAGCTCAGCGACGACCTGCTTGGGCGATTCCCTGGAGAACGCAATTCGGTCGAACACCTGGCGCGCGGCGGGGCCGGAGATGGTGTTCGATTCCACCAGGTTCACCAGTTCGGCGAGAGACTCCGGGGTGAGGGCGGCCTCCGCGGCGGTGGCGCCGCGCTCGTTGAGCAAGTAGAGAAAGCGTCCGGTGAGCCAGTTGGCGACCGGCTTCGCGGGCGCGCCGCGGGACACCGCGGCCTCGAACAAGTCGGCGAGGGCCTTCTCCGCGGTCAGGATCCCCGCGTCGTAGTCGGAGAGTTGATATTCCCGCACCAGCCGCTCCCGCCGTTGCCCGGCGAGTTCGGGCAGTTCCGCGCGGACGCGGGCGATCCACTCGTCGTCAACCACCAATGGCATCAGGTCCGGCTCCGGGAAATACCGGTAGTCCATGGCGGTCTCTTTGGTGCGCATGGGCGCGGTGACCTCCCGCGCGTCGTCCCAGAGCCTGGTCTCCTGCACTATGGTCTCGCCCGCGCGGACGGCCTTCGTCTGGCGGGCGATCTCGTATTCGACCGCGCCCAGCACGGCGCGGAAACTATTCAGGTTCTTTATCTCCACCCGGGTGCCCAGTTCCTCGCGATCCGCCGGACGGACCGACACGCTCGCCTCGAATCGAAGTTGCCCCTGCTCCATGCGGGCCTCGGAGACGCCCAGGTAGAGAAGGGCGGAGCGGATGGCGTTCATATACGCCTCCACCTGGGCCGCGGAGTGCATGTCGGGCTCGCTGACGATCTCCAGCAGGGGCATGCCGGCGCGGTTGAAGTCCACCAGAGAGTGGGCAGGGTCCTCCTCCGGGTGAATCAGTTTGGCGGCGTCCTCCTCGATGTGGATGTCCGCGATACGCACCCGGTGCAGGTCTCCGTCGACCGGGAATTCGACGTATCCGGAATGCCCGAGGGGTGCGCGCTTCTGGGAGATCTGGAAGTTCTTGGGCAGATCGGGATAGTAGTAGCCCTTGCGCTCGAAGATGCTGGGCCGGGAGATCTTGCAATTGAAGGCGAGCGCCACCCGGAGTGCGTAGTCCACCACCGCGCGGTTGAGCACCGGAAGCGATCCCGGGAACCCCAGGCAGACCGGACAGACCTGCGTGTTGGGCGGCCCACCCGCCGCGGTCGAGCAGCCGCAGAAGACCTTGGTCTTCGTGCTCAACTCCGCGTGGACTTCCAGACCGATGTTCGCTGCGTACTCCGCCAAGCCAGCCTCCCTTCCCATGATTAGTTCCCACCCTCCGGCGCGGCGCGGGTGATCTCCACCTCGGCGGCCTCCACGTACATGCCCACCGGGGGATGGGGTTTGCGAACCCGCACAGTCACCTCCGAGATGCGGAGGTTCCCGAGGAGATTCTTCGCTATCCTCTCTGCAAAGGCCTCCAGCAAACGATAGGGGCCCGCCTCATTGGCGCGGCGGACCAACTCGCACACCGCCGCATAATCCACCGTGGCACCAAGGTCGTCGGTGGCGGCCGCCGCGGAGAGATCGGCCCGCATCTCCACATCCACGTGGAACGGGCGCTCGATGGCGCGCTCGGCCTCGGTGACGCCGTGGGACCCGTACAGCACGATGCCGTGCAGCCGAATACAGTCTCCCCTCATCTCAACCACCTCTCTTCCGGTCGGGCCAGCGCCGGACCTTTGCCTCGGTCACCAGGATGTCCACCGGCAGGTCATGTTCCCCCCGGGGCACCTCCGGCGCCACCTGGAGCTCGAATCCGAGGCCGATGCGCACGGCCCGGGCGGCCTGCGCCAGGAAGCGATCGTAATAGCCTCCACCATAGCCGATGCGATATCCGTCCTCCGACCACACCGCGGCGGGAACAAGAACCGCATCGATCTCGTCCAATGGTACGACCGGGCAGTGAGGAGCGGGCTCGCGGATGCCATAGGAGCCGACCACCAGGTCCCGGTCCAGGTCAA
The DNA here is from genome assembly GCA_029821235.1 of Candidatus Hebobacteria bacterium. Lineage (GTDB taxonomy): Bacteria > Armatimonadota > Hebobacteria > Hebobacterales > Hebobacteraceae > S016-27. Next base: position 7,746 of record JALGTT010000092.1, read on the forward strand.
CCACCTGGCACGGGGTCAGTTCCCTGCGGGCCGGGTCGACGCGCGGGGCGAGCGTTCGCTTCCCAGCACGCAGCGCTCGTCTCAACATGGGCACCGTGTCCACCTCGCTGCCAAAGGTCACGAAGAACATGATGACGGCCGCCGACCGAATCTCCGGGAGCGAGAACAGGCGATCGGCGGCTCTGGCGGAGAGGCGGCGGATTTCCTGCGGTGGCAGGGAGTCTCGTCTCTGGATCACGGCGCGGCGCAGGCTGGACTTGCATTTCATGGCTGTTTCGGGCTATTCTAGCGAGTGAATGCGACGCCTGTAAAGGTTCTGGCGATAATGTCCAGAACCAGAGCGCCCAGGAAGCCTGCAGTCCGGCCGCCTGTTGCGGGCGGGCGGAACCCGGCCGACGCGTGTCACCGTGGGGGCTGCAGGATTGAGGGAGGTAGACGGCGATGAAAGATAGAACGCGGCGCGGGCGGTTGATCACTGTCTGTCTGGCGTCTCTGGCCCTGATCGCGACGGTATTGGTCACCGGGTGCAAGGAGAAGATGGAGCAGGAAGAGGGCGCGAGTGAGCGGCTGAGCCGCTTGCGTGAGGTCGGACAGTCGCGACGCGGCTCAGGAGGGCGCCGGGGCCGGGGAGGGGGCGGTATGCGTGAGCTGAGGATGGGGGGGACCTCAACCACCAGCACACAGGCGCCGGGAGGAGCCGCGGCAACCCCCAACCCCGCCCTTCTTCCCATCACTCCTCGTACTATCTCTGAGGATGAGCGGGCGAAGAAGATCCGCGCTTTCGTGGAGGTCTATGGGCCGGTGACCCTCGCCTACGAGAAGGACTGGGACGGCAGAGTCGTGGAGTGGCTCCTCTTTACCCATCAGGGACGAAAGGTGAAGATGCCCCTGAGCATGGCGCTCGATGTCTCCGATCCCAAGGACCTCGAGGGGTACTTCGTAATCTATCAGTCATCGGGCAACCTGCGGAAGGGTAGTCTCACCTACGAGATCACGGCCGCGTCGGCGATACCTCCTCCGCCCGAGCAGCCGGAGACAGAGGTCGTGTTTGAGGAGCAACCGGCCGAGCCTACGACCGCGGCGACCGCGGGATCGGCCCCGGCGGCAGGCGGCGGAGGGCGCCGCGGCGGCGGACGCAGAGGCGGCGGACGCAGAGGCGGAATGCGCGGATAGTCGGGCCGCCCCGAGGAAAGCAAGTCACCCCGGGCACGAGCAGCGCTCGTGCCCGGACCATTTGTCACAGCACGCGCGCCAGGGGGACGAGTTCTTCCGCGCGCCGCTTCTCGCGCTCCGTGAGGTCTCCCGGAACGAGTTCCACGCGGAAGCACTCGGCGAATCCGCGCCTCAGGGCGTCGGCCGCCTCTTCATAGGTCACGTCCCGGCCGGCGGCGTCGCACAGCCCTTCCGCGTCCGGGCGGACGGCCGGTCGGAGAAACACGCGGTCCCATTCCTCGAACCGCACGCGGAAGGGCAGCGAGTTCTGCTGGAGGAGAAAGCCCTGGCGCTGGACCTGGGCGCTGCCCACGAGTTTGTGCTCTCCCACCACCAGATCGCAACGCGCCTTCACCGCAAAACAGGCCGGATCGCGGCTCGCAGCGCCCTTG
>JALGTT010000093.1 GCA_029821235.1 Candidatus Hebobacteria bacterium
GCGAGTGGGCCGGGCCTTTGGACCGGGCGCAGGTCAGGGGGCCTGTGCTGCAGGAATGGCATGGAGGATGGCGGTGGCTGGTCGCAATTACTCGATGTGGGATTATCTGAATAAAGTGGCGGCGGAGAGGAAGCCGCGGCTGACCTTCCAGGGCGAAACGAAGGCGGACTGGGAGCGCTGGCGGGAGCAGTTTTCCGCCAAGTTGATGGAACTGTGCGGCGAGTGGCCGGAGCGCGTGGACCCGAAGCCGGAGGTCCTGTACCGCGTGGAAGAGGACGGGTTCGTGCGGGAGAAAGTGGTGATCGACACCGAGCGCCACTACAGCGTCCCCATGTACGTCCTCATCCCCACGGACCGAAAGCGGGAGCGGGACGGCAAACTGCCGGCTATCGTGTGCCTGCACGGGCACGGTCACTTCGGCAAGGAGCCGGTGGCGGGGGCCACCAGCATCGACAACCCCGGCATCGCGGCCAGCATCGCCCAGCACAACTACGACTACGGCCGGCAGATGGCGCAGGAGGGGTATGTCGCCATCGTGCCCGATTCCCGCACCTTCGGGGAGTTGAGCCCCACCCCCACCCAGGATACCTGCAATGGTGGTGGACTACCTGCTCACCCGGCCGGAGGTGGACGGGGACCGGGTGGGGGCGATGGGGCTGTCCTGGGGCGGGACCCGCACCACCTTCCTGGCGGCGATGGACGAGCGGATCAAGTGCGCCGACATCATCTGCTACATCACCCAGTTCGAGGAGTTCGCCATCCATATGGGCAACTTCTGCGGATCCCAGTTTCTGCCCCACCTCCTCCAGTGGGGCGATGTGGCGGATGTGGCCGGCCTCATCGCGCCCCGGCCGCTGCTGGTGGAGAACGGAACCCAGGACCTCGGCTTCCCCATCGAGGCCTCCCTGCGGGCCCACGAGCACCTGCGGCGCATCTACCGCGCGGCCGGAGTCGAGGACCGGCTGCACATCGACGTGTTCCCCGGCGGACACCAGTTCCACGGACCCAGCGCCAGGGAGTTTTTCGAGAGATACCTTTAGCGGGGGAGAGGGCGTGTGACCACGGAGCGAGGCGCATATGGCTGACAGGGTGATCCCCGTGTTCGACCTGGGGGAGGTGCTGCTGTTCGTGCACGAGGACCGGTTCCTCGAAAAACTCGCCGCGCGCTGCCGGCCGGGCGCGCCGGTGGAGGAGTCGTTCTGGGGTCATTACAGGCGGCTGGGGGTGGCGCGCGGGGGAGATTTCGGCGCGCTGCACCCCATACTTGCGGAGGAGATCGGGTTGGAGATGACGCCGGAGGAGTTCTTGCTGGCATGGCAGGACATGTTCAGCCCGAACCCGCCCATGATCGCGCTGGTGAACCAGTTGCCGCGCCCGCGTTACCTGCTCTCCAACACCAATGAGCCTCACATCGCCTGGATCCGGCGGCACTACTCGGAGGCGCTGGAGCCGTTCGACGGACTGGTGCTTTCCCACGAGGTGGGGGTGGAAAAGCCACAGGTGGAGATCTACCGCGCGGTGGAGCGGCTGTCCGGAGGGCCCCCGGAGCAGCACGTCTTCTTCGATGACAGGGAGGACAACGTGGAGGGGGCGCGGGCTGCGGGGTGGCGGGCCTGGACGTTCACGGGCGCGGAGCAGTGCCGAGCGGTGCTGGAGGAGCTGGGACGGTAGGGCGCCCGCGCATTTCACCCCCCAATGGGGCCGATTCGCTTGACCCTCTCGGGCTCCGGCGGGTATAATCCGGAGGTGGCGCGGGGATAGCTCAGTTGGTAGAGCGCTAGCCTTCCAAGCTGGATGTCGCGGGTTCGAGTCCCGTTCCCCGCTCCAGAATGCTGGGATTGGCTGGAGGCCGGGCCGAATGTGAGTGCCCGGCAGAGGTTGGTGTGACTATGGGTCCGACAGAGAAGAAGATCGCCGTCGTTCTGGTGTTGGTGCTGATCGCGATGGTGGCGGTGTACGTGACCACCGGGAACAAGCCGCAGCCCAACCCCACCATGCCGGGACAGCCCGCGGCCGCCGGCGCGTGCGCTCCCTCGACAGGAGGCGGATTTGCCGAGACCGAGGAGCTGGGCAAGCCGGGGGCCAAGGTGGAGATCATCGCCGTGGTGCCGGTGGCCCACGGCTGTCACAACGCAACCATTGCTGAGTTGAAGAAGGCCTACGAAAAACACCCGGATGAGATCCACCTCACGATCGTAGACCTGATGGGGCCAGATGCAGCGAACTATCGCGAGCAGGTGGGTTCTCCTTACACCCGCATTCTCATCAACGGGAAGCACCAGTTCGAGCTGAAGGGACGAAAGGTGTCGCTGGATATGGTGGAGGGGGGCAGCTATCGTCCCTCGGACATCGGGCCCATCATCGAGGCCGAGCTGAAATAACAGCGGGGAGCGATCCGCTCCCCGGCGGGAACTCGGGGAGCGTTGGCTTCGTCCGGTCGAGAGTGCGGACGAGGCGAGAAAAAACGGAATCATGTGAAGTCGCGGGAGACCGCGCCGGGGCATTGCTTGACACGCGGCGCGGTTTCTGGTAGATTTGAACATTGTCTCTTCCCTGTCGCAGCCCCCTGTGCAGATGCGGGAGGTGGAGCCGCGGGTGCGGCTCCGGCGAAAAGCCGCCTCCCGACGGCGGGGCGGTGGCGACAGGCAAGTCAGCGAGAGGTAGGCGCGAAGTGCCGACAATCAGCCAACTGGTGAGAAAAGGACGCAAGCGAAAGCGGGCAAAGCCGACGCCGACGGTGCGCTGGGCATTGGGCTGGCAGTTCAACGCGGCCCGCCGCAGGTTTCGGCGCGCGCCCGGACCTCTCAAGCGGGGGGTGTGCACCCGGGTATACACGGTGACGCCCAAGAAGCCGAATTCCGCTTTGCGCAAGGTCGCCCGCGTGCGGCTGAGCAACCGGATCGAAGTGCTGGCCTACATCCCGGGGGAGGGCCACAACCTCCAGGAGCACTCCGTGGTCCTGGTGCGGGGCGGCCGGGTCAAGGACCTGCCGGGTATTCGTTATCATGTGGTGCGGGGCGTGTTGGATACGGGCGGGGTGGAGAACAGGAAACAGAGCCGCTCGCTCTACGGGACAAAGCGTCCCAAGTAGGCGGCGCGGGCTGTTCGATATGCCAACAGGCTGACAGGAGCGGAAGCAAGTATGCCCAGGAAGGGGCCAGTCACACCGAGAGTGCCGAGACCGGACGTGGTTTACGGAAGCGTCGTGGTTGCCCGGATCGTGAACGCGGTGATGCGCAAGGGCAAGAAGAGCGTGGCGGAGCGACTGGTCTATGGGGCGCTGGAAATGGTGCACGAGCGCAGCGGAAAGGACCCGCTGGAGGTCCTGGAGCAGGCGCTGCGCAACGTGATGCCGGAGCTGGAGGTGAGGCCGCGGAGGGTGGGCGGTCAGACCTATCAGGTGCCGATGGAGGTGCGGCCGACGCGGCGGATGGCGCTGGCGCTGAGATGGCTGCTGAGCGCCGCCAGATCGCGGCCTGGGCGCACCATGGCGGAAAAGCTGGCGGCGGAGTTGATGGACGCCGCCTCGGGGTTGGGAGCGGCAGTGAAAAGGCGAGAGGACACCCACAGGATGGCGGAAGCCAACCGGGCCTTCGCTCATTATCGGTGGTAGCACAGGAGCATCCGCCTGAGGCGGATAGGATGGCAGGGAGCCGTAGGCCGTCGTGAGCCCGGGCTGCCCTGCGATGGTTACCAGGGTCGCCCTGCTGGGCGCCGGGAAGCCTCTGCCGGCTTCTGCGCAACCGCCGGACAAGACGGAAACGACGACCTATGGCGCGCGAGTATTCGCTCGACAAGACGCGTAATATTGGCTTTGCCGCGCATATCGACGCCGGCAAGACCACCACGACCGAGCGGGTCCTGTACTACACGGGACGAGTTCACCGCATCGGCGAGGTGGACGAGGGCGCGGCTACCATGGATTGGATGGCCCAGGAGCAGGAGCGGGGCATCACGATCACTGCGGCCGCCACCACCTGCCTCTGGCGCGACCACCGCATCAACATCATCGACACCCCCGGCCACGTGGACTTCACGGTGGAGGTGGAGCGCTGTTTGCGGGTCCTGGACGGCGTCGTCGCCCTCTTCTGTGCGGTGGCGGGGGTGCAGCCGCAATCGGAGACCGTGTGGAGGCAGGCCAACCGATATGGCGTGCCTCGCATCGCGTATGTCAACAAGATGGACCGCACCGGCGCGGACTTCCACCGGGTTCTCCACGCCATGCGGGAGAGGCTGGGGTGCCGCGCGGTCGCCGTGCAACTCCCGGTCGGGCAGGAGAGCGACTTTCGCGGGGTGGTGGACCTGATTACCATGAAGGCCTACGTGTGGGTGGACGAGACGGGCCGGGAGTACCGCGAGGAGCCCGTGCCCGACAGCATGATGACGCTGGTGCGGCGGTTCCGAGAGGCGCTGGTCGACGCGGCCGCCGAAACCGATGAAGAGTTGATGCAGAAGTACATCGCGGGCGACGAATTCACCGAGGAGGACATCCGGCGGGGCCTTCGGCGCGGCACGCTGCGCTACAACATGGTGCCGGTGCTCTGCGGGGCCTCCTATCGCAACAAGGGCGTTCAGCCCCTCCTCGACGCGGTGGTGGACTATCTTCCCTCACCGCTGGACGTGCCGCCCGTGCAGGGCCGGCACCCCGTCACCGGGGAGGCGGCCACCCGGCGGGCCGATGACGAGGAACCGCTGGCGGCCCTCGCCTTCAAGGTGGCCGCCGACCGGAACGTCGGGCAACTGGTCTACGTGCGCGTCTACTCGGGGACCCTCAAGCGGGGCATGACGGTCTACAACTCCACCAAGAAGGTCTCGCAGCGGGTGGGGCGGCTGCTGAGAATGCACGCCAACCGGCGGGAGCAACTCCAGGCCGCCTATGCGGGCGATATCGTGGCAGTGGTGGGGATGGACAAGACCTCCACCGGCGACACCCTGTGTGAGGAGAGCGCCCCCATCCTGCTGGAGACCATCGAGTTCCCCGAGCCGGTGATCTCGGTGGCCGTGGAGGCGCAGAACCGAGCGGAAGAGGACAAACTCGTGGAGGCGCTGAGGGCCCTCGCCGACGAGGACCCCACCTTCCGCAGTTATACGGACTCGGACAGCGGACAGATCATCATCTCCGGAATGGGAGAGTTGCACCTGGACATCCTGGTGGAGCGCCTGCGGCGTGAATTCGGGGTCCACCCCCGGGTGGGGCGGCCCCAGGTGGCCTACCGGGAGACCATCAAGGAAGCGGCCACCGCGGAGGGCAGTTACATCCGCCAGACCGGCGGCCGCGGGCAGTACGCGAAGGTGACCCTGCAGGTCACCCCGCGCGAGTCGGGCGCCGGCGTGGTGTTCCTCGACAAGACCAAGGGCGGCGTGATCCCCAGGGAGTTCATGCCCGCGGTGGAGGCCGGGGTGAAGGAGGCCTGCGCCAGCGGCCCGCTGGGCGGGTTCCCCGTCACCGACGTGGAGGTGGCGGTGGTGGACGGCTCCGCACACGAAGTGGACTCCTCCGAGATGGCCTTCAAGATCGCGGCCGCGGAGGCCCTCCGCGAGGCTTTGAAGCGGGGCAAGCCGGTGCTGCTGGAGCCCATCATGGAACTGGAGATCGTCTGCTCCGAGGACAGGATGGGCGAGGTGCTGGGAGACCTCAACAGCCGGCGGGCACACGTTACGGGCGTCAACGCTTCGCCGGGCGGCATGCAGACCATCACGGCCTTGGTGCCGCTGGCGAATGCTTTTGGATACGCAACTGCGCTGCGCAACCTCACCCAGGGGCGCGGCGACCACACCATGGAGCCCTCGCACTACGCGGAGGTGCCGGAAGAGGCGAGTCCGCTGGAGGCGAAGGGTTCCTCCACGGTCAGGGCCGCCTGACGAGAGCAAACCCAACAGGGAGCATTGAGCGATGGGGAAGGCAAAATTCGAGCGAACGAAGCCGCACGTAAACGTAGGGACGATCGGGCACGTAGACCACGGGAAGACGACGTTGACGTCGGCGATCACGCACACGTTGGCGCAGGCGGGGATGGCG
>JALGTT010000094.1 GCA_029821235.1 Candidatus Hebobacteria bacterium
GCCTCCTGCTTGACCGCCTCATAGGCCTTCCGCAGGGCCCCCGAGACCGGGCGCATTTCCCGTCGGCGCCGGGACAGGAGCCCAGTTTCGCGCAGACCGTGGGGTCCCCGGTAGTCGGAGAGCGTCCACCACACCCACCCGCTCAGGTAAGGGCGTGAGGCGAACTCGGCCGTCAACTCCCGCGCCGCGCGCGCCTGCCGCTGCCTGGCCGCGGGGTCTTCGTCTGCATCAACGCCGAAATGGGTGATGATGAGCGGTTTGAGGGGTTGCGCGCGGTGGAGGGCAGAGAGTTGCAGCAGCGGTCTGTCATCCCGCGGTTGCCGGTCCGAGGCGGCGGGCAGTCCCCCCCCCCAGACGTCGCAGTCCGGTGATCCCGGGTAGGCCGGGCCGATGGAGGCGGAGGCCGCCACCAACCTCGTCCCATCCAGGTAGCGAGCGATATCGCTCAGATCGCGGATGAACTGGGCCGCGGCCGGGCCGGGCGCGGGATCGTTGCACACCCCCCAGAATCCCACCGACGGGCGGTTGTAGTCCTGGTAGATCATCTCGATCAGCATCTGGCGGGCGATATGTCTTTGCTCCCACTGGATGAGGAGCGCCTCCTCGCTCAGCCTGTACGCCGGGATCTCCTCCCAGCACAACAGCCCGATTCGGTCGGCCAGGAGAGTGGTTATCGGGTGATTGACGAAATGCCCCAGGTGGAGCAGTTCGGCTCCGGTTCGCTTGGCGAATCGCAGATCCAGAAGCACCCGCAGGCCGTCCCGGAAGGTCACCGACCGGCCGAAGTGCGGATCGTCCTCCACCCTCGCCACCCCGCAGAGGCGCACCCCGTCCCCGTTCAGCAGCACCTGAGGGCCGTTCGAGGCGACCGCCATGGTGCGGACTCCGAATTGCGAGGTGAGTCGGTCCACCAGGGTCCCGTCTTCGTCCCTCAGCGTGACCTCCAGGACGTACAGGAACGGTTCGTCCGGGCTCCAGAGGGCCAGCGGCGGGGTGGTGAAGTCGAGCGTGAAGGCGACCACCGCCTCCGGCGCGAGCGTTACGTTCATCTTCGGCTTCCCCTCCACCACCGGCACCGGCGGGTCGCCTCCCAGCAGGCCGGCCGCGCTCGGCGTGGTCAGATTCGCCTCCGCCACCAGCGCGGGAATCACCCGCGCCGTCACCCGGCCCGCGAACGCGGAGGAATCCGTGTGGCGCACCACCACTTGCACCCTCAGCCGCGTCCCCTGCTCGCCGGGCTCGCTGCGCACATCTGCCCGCACCAGCGCGGTGGCGGGCGCCGCCTCCAGGTAGATGTCACGCAACACCCCGGTCGCATTCCACCAGTCCCCGGGCCCGGGAGGCATCATCTCACCGGCGACGCTCTTCGCGGGGAGCGCCGCCCATGGCGGATTGTCCACCCGCAGGGCGATGACATTGGCGTCCCCCCATCGCACGTGCTCGGTGATATCGAAGGAGAAGGGCGTAAAACCACCCTCGTGATAGCCCACATACTTGCCGTTCACCCACACGTCGGCCACATAGTTGGCCGCCAGACAGTGCAGCAACACCCGCTTTTCCTTCCAGGTGGGGGGTATGCTCACTCTCCGGCGATACCACATGCCGGAGGGGCCGCGGAGCAGCGCGTAGGCCGGTTCCCGCGGGCGCACCCCTTCCCGCGGGCGGCGGCCGCCCATTTCCGGCAGGCGGGCGGATTCCCAGCGCCGGTCGTCGTAATCCACGCGGTGGCATCCTCCCCCCTCCCGCTCCATCGCCGCGATGGCGTCGGGAGTGCGCGCGCTCAAACTGAGCACATGGTCGAAGTCGGCCGACCGGCGACGCCAGGCATCTGACAGATCAATGGTGGGACGCAGTTGCGGCTCATAGGTGGGAATCGGCAGTTCGGACTGGAAGGGCACCAGCAGGTCGCCCACCTGCCGCAGTTCCACCGTCGGCGGCAGCGTGGCCGTCGCGGCCGCGGCGGCCGCGCAACCCGCGGCCAACGCGAGCAGCGCCAGCGCAATCAGTTCCCGTCCCCGAGCATGTGCAGCCATCACCCTACCTGTCTGCGCGGCCCCGCCGCCGGAGCCGCCGGCCTACTCCAGGTTCGCATGCCGCGCGCGCATCTCGTCCTCGCTCAGCCCGAGCCGCCGTTGCAGCCGCAGGGCAGCCACGTCGAACATCAACATCACCGTCTGCTCGAAGACCGAGCCGCCGAACTGGACGGAGCCCCCTCCGGTTGGGATGACCACCCGCGCGGAGGCATCGCGGCCGAGCGGCGAATCCGGGGAGGCGGTGACCGCGATGACGCGCGCCCCGAGCCGAATCGCCGCCCTCGCCACCGCGCAGGTGGTCGGGGTCTCGCCCGAGCGCGACACCGCAATCACCAGATCGCCCGATTTCGCGGGCGGAGCGGTCGTCTCCCCCACCACATGGGCCGGCAGGCCGAGGTGGCGAAGCCGCATGGCGAAACACCGTGCCACCAGCCCCGAGCGCCCCGCGCCCGCCACGAATGACTGTTCGCACGCGAGAACCGCCTCCTCCAGTGCGGCCACCTCCCGCGGGTCAACTTCCGCCAGAGCGCTTGCTATCTCCGCGGTGACCTCTTCGCACGACCGTTGAAATGCGTCGTCCATGCTTTCCGCCCGTCCACGCCATTCATCTGCCTGCCATTATATCAGGCTGCGGCAAGATTACGAAGCGAGGCGCCGATATCGCCCTGAGAGCGCTCTGGACGGCCTTGTCCCCCGGCAGAAGAACGGTTGCGCTTGCTCTCCAAGTTGTGGAATAACTCCTGTGGGCGACCGAGATGAATGGAGCCGGGGTATCGCGTCATTGCCCTCACGCGTGGGCGCGCCGGTGTGTGGCGCACGTCCTGCCCGGGACGAGCGCAGCGCATCGGGGATTCCTTGGCTCCTTGGGAGGTAAAGACGATGGCGACGCAAGTCTGGAAACGTCGCCGACAGGGCTTTACATTGATCGAGATGCTGATCGTGATCGTGGTGATCGCCATTCTGGCGACACTCGTTATCCCACGTCTCATGGGCGCCGCCCGCAAGGCCAAAGAAACACAACTCCGGGGGAACTTGAAACAGATACGTGATGCGATCGAGCGCTTCGAGGCGAACATGGCCGCGTGGCCTCCGGCGCTGACCGATATCATGGCCGCAGACGGCTCCGCGATCAGCGCCGACTTCGACGGCAACGGCGGCTCCGTGGATCGCGCCGCGTACGATGGTCCCTACCTGGTCACCGGGGATGGCAATCTCCCCAAGGACCCCTTCACAGGCGCTGCAGACTGGACATACGACAACACCACCGGTGCGGTGCACAGTTCGACCACGCTTACAGCCCTGGACGGCAGCAGATACGCCGACTGGTAGACCTAAGGCCTAACACCCGCCTGCGCTGCGGTCTCGAAAAGCGCACGGGATGAGACAGGAATCTCCGGGAGACCGGAGGCCGGTCCCTCGGTCGCCGGGCCGGCGGATGCCTGTCAGTGCTCGTGCACGTCAGAGGTGATCTCGAACTCGCAGGCGCGGTTGCCCATTCCCCAGCATTTCGTCTCCCGCGTGTTCACGGTCCGCCCCAGGGCGGCCTGCAGCGCGCCGGTGAGCACTCCTCGCTCCAGATGGCACACCGGGCGGCCGACATTGGGCATTCCCTGGCAGGTCGCGCAGTGGGTCTCGGCCACCCGCGCTCCATCCTCGCTGCAACTCACCACCTCGATGGTGCCCAGGCCCGCCGCCGTCCACAGCGGCTCCAGTTTCTTCAGCGCGTCACACAGTCGCTCGCTCTTCAGGTGCGGCCCCACTGCCTCCCGCCCGAACTGCATCCCCAGGGCAAACAGGGTCTGCTCCATGTCCGGGCTCAACTCCTGGAGCGCGAGCCGGACGGCGCGAAACAGGATGTGCTCCGGCTGCCGCTCGGAGTCGGCCGTCTCCTTCGGCTCGGCGAGAGACTGACGGAGTTCATCGGTCACCTGCCGGACCATGTCGCCGATCCGGCTGCGGTCCTGGAAGAGGCTCACCAGGTTGATGGCCGTGACCTGTTCCGGGAGCACCACTTCGTCGGCCCCCGACCGCCTCAGTTTGGGGATGGAGGAGGGACTGTGCGCCCGCGCGGCAATGCGAAGCCGGGGGTTCATGTCGTGGGCACTCAGAGACACGAACACATTGTCCGCGTCCGACGGCAGAGCGGCAATCAGGCCGGCCGCGTGCTCGACCCTGGCGTCCTTGAGCGCCTCCTCTTCCTCCGGCTTGCCCAGCACCGACAGATAGCCCTCCGCCACATAGGTCGCGTGCTGCTCCGGGTCCTCGGTGATGATGGCAAAGGGAAGTCCACGGGCGCGCAGCCCGGGCAGGAGAGCGGAGGCCAGTTGCCGATCCGCGACCACGATGATGTGGTCCTTCAACTCAGCAACCGCCTTCTTGTTTGCTTCCATGGGATCCGCTCCTCGCGCGATGGTCTGCATCAGTTTGCTGGTCACCGTCACCAGCCCCACCGCCACCACCCCCAGCATGGCCGCCAGCAGCGCCACCGTGAACACCCAGCCGGCCGTGCTCTGCGGGAAGATGTTGCCGTGGCCGACGGTGGTGAGGGTCTGCAGTGTGAAGGTCAGGGCGATCAGAGGGGACCAGTCCTCGACGACCGCATACACCACAGTGGCGCTCACGATAACCACCGTGAGCAGGAGCGCGGTCAGCCCCGCGGGGCTTGCCAGAAACCGTCGGAGGGAATCGCTCATCCCCTCCCCTCCCCCGACCGCGCCAATTCCGGAGTGAGCAGCCACCGCAGCCTGCCCTCGGCGGGCGCCAGGCTCTCCCCCTCCACACCCGCCACCGCGCTGGTCTTCATGCGCACCTGCCCGCCGCCAATGAGAGCCCTCACGATGGTGCTGCAATCCGGCTCATGCCCGACGAGCAGCACGCGCTCCAGCCCGCCTCCCTCCATCAGCGACTGCACCGCCCCCAGGCGACAGCCGGGGGCCAGCGCCTCTGCGGCCTCCGCGGCGATCCCGAGCACGCGCGACACTATCTCGCCCGTCTGCCGGGCGCGAATCAGCGGGCTGGTGAAGATCGCCTGGGGTTTCACCCCGGCCCGCGCCAGCGTCCGCGCCACGGCTTCCACGTCCGCCTTTCCCTGTGGGGAAAGTTGACGCTCCGCGTCCGTTCCGCCGGCCGACGCGGGCTCCGCCTCCCCATGCCGCATTACGTACAGTTCCACGCCGCCTCCTCCAGGTGGGAACTAGTGCCCAATTGACTTCTGCCCCGCACCCGCCGCGCCTGCCGGGGGGCAACCCGCGTTTGTGCGCTCACGTCTCCCGCACCGCGCGGCCGAACTCTTTCGTTCTGACGTTACCCGCCACGCCTCTGCTTTGTAGGGCGGAGCAGTCTTTGCTGCCCCGCCGCATGGAAAGTGGCACAGGCGCCCCGCCTGTGCTGGCGGGCATGGGAATGCCCGCCCTACAGCAGCACCGCGGTGCGCGAGGCCGGAGCCTCTCATCCGGCGAGGCATCAGAGAATGCCTCGCCCTACAGAACGGCCATCGTTCTCGCCCTGAAGCGCAGCCCCGCCCTACTCTTTAGGCAGGGGTATCATGCATAGGAAACGCGCGGTCTCGGGCCCCTCCTCGGTCATCACCTCCACATCGCCGTCCAGCACGAACACCTCGTGCTCCCACGGGTGGGTGTGGAGGGGCGTGTGGCCGCCGGGGGCGACCTCGAACAGGCGCATGGCGAAGTTGGGCGCGCCCTCCGGCTTGGCGATCAGCCATCTCACCGTCGTCCTGCTCACTCCATCTTCCTTCGGTTCCTGCGGGGGCAGGTCGTTGCTGTGGACGATTCTCATCTTCTCTCACTCCGGTGACAGCGGCCCGAACTTGGTGCCGAGATTGTAGAGTCGAACCGCAGAACGTTCGCTGTGGTGCGCGGCCACGATCTCTCCCACGAAGATGGTGTGGTCGCCCGTGCGGTACGCGCCCACCACCTTGCACTCCATGTTGGTCACCGCCTCGCCGATCAAGGGCGGGCGCACCTTGCCGGCGGGCAGAGCGGTGAGGCCGGTCTCCTGGAACTTGTCCACCTCCCGGCCGGACCTGGTGCCGCAGAGAAGCATCGCCTCCTCCATATCCTCCGCGGGGAAGGTGAGCACGAACTCCGGCACCTGTTCCAGCAACTCGTGGCTGTACCGCTCCAGGCCGATGGAGATGGCGCACATGGGCGGCCTCCCCGAGGTGGGCATCGCCCATCCCAGGGTGATGATGTTGGGCCGGCCTTCCTTGCCGACGGTGGTGACCATCACGATCTGCTCCGGGTACTTGCGCTCCCAGGCTTGCGAAACCGGCACTTCCTTCTGCATGTCAGATCACCCCCATTGTCGCTTCCGGCATGAGCGAAATCTACAGCCCCAGCCAGGCGGCCGCGTTGTCGTAGTAGACCTTCTGCTGCACCTCTTCGGGGATCTCCAGCGCGGCCATGAAGTTCCGGTAGAACTCCATGGTGTCGTCCGGGTTGTCGGAGCCGAACACCAACTTCCCGACCAGATTCAGGTCCACCTGCGGCTCCGCGCCGGTCTGGTTGCGGGGCACGCGCGCGAACAGCCGACGGAACCAGTCGGCGGGATAGCGGCGGATGGTGCCCCCGCTCATGTCGTACCAGATGTTCGGGCAGTACTCCATCGCCGCCACCGCCTCCATCGGCCACTGATTCCCCAGGTGCGCCCCCACCATTCGGAACTCGGGGAAATAGGTGGCGATGGTGAGGATTTGGGTGGGCTGGAGGTTTTCCTGCCTCACACCATGCTTCCGCTCATAGGCGAGAAAGCCCGTGTGAATGAGCGCGGGCATGCCCAGGGCCTGCGCGCGCTCGTAGACCGGGAAGTAAGATTCGTGGGCATAGGGTTTCTGCGGTCCGATCAGTTTGAGGCCGTGGAAGCCCTGTTCCTTGGCCCGCTCCACCGCCTCCGGCCCCTCGGCATCGAGATCGAGGTGGTAGAAGGGAATGATGTAGTCCGGGTAACGCTGCGCCAGTTTCAACACCTCTTCGTTGTTGAAACTCATGCAGATCTTCACATATCCGAGGGAATCCCACAGTTCCCGTTTCTCCTCCACCTCATCGGGGCCGTGGAAATGGGCGTGACAGTTGATGACCTTCATGGCGTCCTCCTCGCCGCGGGCCGCGGCGGAGGACTGTTTTCGTGGTGGTCGTCGGAGTACCTGCCCGCCGGCGGCGAGGTGGCAGAGAGAGCCGTGTTGGACGCCGACGCGGTCAGCGACGGACGGCGGACCGCTGGTATTCCAGCGCCTTGCGGAGTTGGGCCTCAGTGATGAGACCTGCCTCCACCAGCATCTCCCCCAGGCGCTGTTTCGTCTTGCGCTGCTTCTCCAGGGCAACCGCGAGTTGGTGCTCGCTCACCCACTGGAACTTGTAGACCAGAAGCGCGCCCAGCATGGGCATCAACTTCTCTTCCTCCGCCCGCGGCCGCTCCGGTTCCTCCTCCTCCAATTCTCCCACGCCTGCCCGAAGGCGACACCGGCCGTCGCCGCCAACGCCAGCCCGAGGACCACCCGCGCCCACAAGATCGCCGGCGGCGCCCCGGCGCCCACGGCGCCCCCTTGGTTCAAACCGTTTGTGCCCTTGGAATCCTGTCTGCCCAACCTCGTCACCTTCGCGCTGGAATACGCCCATACGAACCCAGCCTGGGCCGCTCGTACCTTCAAGTAGATACCACATTTGGGGTGCGCCTGACGAAACGAACGGGCCCTACCTTCTGGCAGAGGTTGCCAGCGGCGACGAGAGGCAGACACAAGGGGGTTGCTACGGGGCCACCCGCCTCA
>JALGTT010000095.1 GCA_029821235.1 Candidatus Hebobacteria bacterium
GCGAGCCTGGTGCTGGAGGCTTTGGGCTGTGGGGTACAGAAGGCGACGATCTGGAATAATGTGCAGGCGTTGGGAGAGAGGGCGAGGCGGGCCTTCATGGCGAGGCAGAGGAGCTGGCCAGGTGGCTGTGCGAGACGGCAGCGCGGTTGGGCTGCGAAGTGGTGGTGACAGATGAGCTGGACTGCTACAAGCTGGCGGCAGAGCAAGCGGGGCTAGAGCACCAACTGTGTCTGGCGCACTGGCGCAAGGCGGTGGCGAGGAGGCTCAAGAAGATCAAGGGCTATCAGAAAGAGCACAAGCCCCTGCGGGATGATCTGGGGCGCAGAGTGCCTCGGAGCTACCAGGTGCCCGAGACCAGCAACGCCTGCGAGAACGCCATTGGCCGCGCTGGCAAGATACGTCACAAAGCCATGCGGGGCTACCAGAGCCTGCGCTCGGCCATCGCCACCACCTTCTTGCTCGCCAGCCTGGGCGGAGTGCTGGCTGGAGTCTCCTACACCAGCCTCATCACCTAAGCCCCCTCACCTGAGCCCTTCCACTCAGCACCACTACAACACCAACTCACCACCGGTAGCTGAACAGCTACCGCCGTGCGCGGGCCTTGCGGTGCAAACGGATGTGTGATATAATTCCCGTGAACAGAGGAAATTTCTCAAATAGTGTTGACACACTAGATGTAGTGTGGTATAAATGCCTGCCCACGACATACAGTGTCTAGCGATATGCGGTGTCCCTATTGCACATATGAAGACAGTCGTGTCCTCGATTCCCGCACCGGGGAGGACGGCGCGGTGGTGCGGAGACGCCGCGAATGCCCGGAGTGCCGGCGCAGATTCACCACTTATGAGCGTGCCGGTGAGGTCAAGTTGATGGTGGTGAAGAAGGACGGCCGCCGGGAGCCTTTCGATGCCGCCAAGATCGTGGAGGGGATGGCGAAGGCGTGCGAGAAACGGCCCATCGAGAGGGGCCAACTGGAGGAGGCGGTGGGGGAGATCGAGCGTGTCCTGCGGGACGAATTGCGGGACGAAGTGACGGCGGTAGAGATCGGGCAAGTGGTGATGCGCAAGTTGAGGGAGATGGACGAGGTCGCCTATGTCAGGTTCGCTTCGGTCTACAAGGAGTTTGGGGACGCGGAGTCCTTCTTGAGGGAGGTCGAGGATTTGGCGAAGGGGGAGGATGGCCGAGACAGAGAGCCCGGCCCTGCAGCAGAGGAAGCAGTAACAACACAACAGTAGGAATCGCCCACCTGCACCTGCGGCCGGCCGCGTGGAGGGGACTCGCGACGGGCCAGGGACGGGAGCGAGAAGGAGCCAACAGAAGTGTCGAGCCTGCCACAAGACCTGCCACTGCCTCGCCTGACTGACAACGCCCTGACGGTGCTTCGCAGGCGGTATCTCCGCAAGAACGAAGACGGGGCGCCGATCGAGGAGCCATGGGAGATGTTCTGGCGGGTGGCGCGCGACGTCGCCTCCGCCAGCCTGCGCTATGACCCCGGGGCCGACGTGGAGGCCGAGGCGCGGACCTTTTACCGCATGATGGCCAACCTCGACTTCCTGCCCAACTCTCCGACCCTGATGAACGCGGGCCGGGAACTGCAGCAGTTGTCGGCCTGCTTCGTGCTGCCCATCGAGGACTCGATGGACTCCATCTTCGAGACCATCAAGAGCACGGCCCTCATCCATCAGTCGGGCGGGGGGACCGGGTTCTCGTTCTCCCGGCTGCGGCCCAAGGGCGACATCGTGAAGACCACCGGCGGCATTGCCTCCGGGCCGGTCTCCTTCATGAAGGTGTTCAACGCGGCGACCGAGGCGGTGAAACAGGGGGGCACCCGGCGGGGCGCGAACATGGCGATCCTGAGGGTCGACCACCCGGATATCCTCGAGTTCATCACCGCCAAGCGGGACACCACCACGCTCACCAACTTCAATATCTCGGTGGGGCTGACCGAGGAGTTCATGCGCGCGGTGCAGGACGATGCCGAGTTCGACCTGAGAAACCCCCGCACGGGCAAGGTGGTCCAGCGGCTGAAGGCGCGGGAGGTGTTCGACCTCATCGTCGAGTGCGCGTGGGCGTCCGGCGAGCCGGGGATCGTGTTCCTCGACCGCCTCAACGCCGACAACCCCACCCCCGAACTCGGCGAGATCGAGTCCACCAACCCGTGCGGCGAGCAGCCTCTCCTGCCCTATGAGGCCTGCAACCTCGGTTCCATCAACCTGGCCCGCTTCGTCAAGCACGACCCGGACCCAGAGGTGGATTTCGAGCGCCTGGGCGAAACCGTGGACCACGCGGTCAGGTTCCTCGACAACGTAATCGACGTGAACGAGTACCCCATGCCCCAGATCGAGAAGATGGCCAGGGGCAACCGAAAGATAGGCCTCGGCGTGATGGGGTTCGCGGATATGCTCCTGCAACTGGGGCTGCCGTACGACTCCGAGCCCGCGCTGGAGATGGCCGGCCGCGTGATGAAGTTCATCCACGAGCGGGGGCAGCAGGCCTCCTCGGAGATCGCCCGGGAGCGCGGGGTTTTCCCCAACTTCGAGAAGAGCCGGTTCGCCAAGACCGGTCCGCGGCTCCGCAATGCCACCGTCACCACCATCGCCCCCACGGGCACGCTGTCCATCATCGCGGGCGTCTCCTCGGGCATCGAACCGCTCTTCGCCATCGTGTTCACGCGCCGGATCCTCGACGGCGAGAGCATGTTGGAGGTGCATCCTCTGTTCGAGCAGGTGGCCAAGCAGAGAGGGTTCTACTCGCAGGCCCTGATGCAGGAGATCGCCGGCCACAAGTCGCTGGCCGACGTGGAGGCCGTTCCTCCGGACGTGCGGAGGCTGTTCGTGACCTCCTACGATATCGCCCCCGACTGGCACATCCGGATGCAGGCGGCCTTCCAGGAGCACACCGATAACGCGGTGTCCAAGACCGTGAACTTCCGGCACGAGGCGACGGAGGAGGATATCCGCCGAGTCTACCTCCTCGCCTATGAATTGGGTTGCAAGGGCGTAACGGTGTACCGGGACGGCTCGCGGGAGGACCAGGTGTTGAGCACCGGCTCCGGCGTGCCCGCGAAGACGGATCAGGCGTCACCCGTGCCGGCGAAGGCCGCCTCCATCGTCCCCCGGCCGCGGCCCACGCTCACCCGGGGAACCAGCGAAAAGGTGAAGACCGGGTGCGGCAACCTCTACGTGACCATCAACGAGGACGAAGAGGGGCTCTGCGAGGTGTTCACCACCATCGGCAAGTCCGGCGGGTGCACCTCGTCGCAGTCCGAGGCCACCAGCCGGATGATCTCTCTCGCCCTCAGGTCCGGCGTGGACCCGGCCGCCATCGTCGAGCAACTGAAGGGGATCCGCTGCCCCATGCCCTCCTGGGACCGGGGCACCGTCATCCTGTCGTGCGCCGACGCCATCGGCAAGGCGATAGAACGGTATCTGTCGAGCAACGGGAGGAACGGGGGAGCCAGGAAGCGGGATGCCGCACGCTCCGAGTCATTGCCGACCGGAAACGGAGTGGTTTCCACCGGGTACAATCCCGAGTGTCCCGAGTGCGGCACCATGCTGGAGTTGGCGGAGGGGTGTGTGGTGTGCCGCTCCTGCGGATACTCCCGTTGCGCCTAGCCGGCGCCCTGCCCGCACGGCGGCTTGTGCAGTCGCCGCGCGCCGCGTGGCGAGTTTGGGACAATACGTCGGCGGGCCGCGCTTGACCGGGGGCGCCACAACGGGATAGAATGCGCAACACCAGACGGGTGGATCGTTCGTCTGGCGAGCGGCGGCCATGAATGCCTCCGTGTGTGCTTTTGCACGCACGGGGGTTTTGTCATTGGAGGGCACGCTAGAGGACAGCAAGCCTGCGTCGGTCAAATGGGGGGACAGCACGGATTCGTCGCCGAGTTGATCCGCCGCTGGGGGACAGGCCCCACTTTGCAGGACCAGGGGCAGCAGGGGCCGAAGCAGCGGACAGCTCCGGAGGAGCTACCGTGCGCAGAGAAACGGACGACTCGGATGACGCCGTGCTGCGAGCAGGGCGACCGTCGCCTCCAGGTCGCCCTGCTTCGCGTTTCACGGGGCCGCGGGATGGATCAACCCTCCGTGCCCGACTGCGGCGCCGGCAGTAGTTGCACGTACACCCGGCGCCGCCGCGGGCCGTCGAACTCGCAGAAGTAGATTCCCTGCCAGGTGCCCAGCACCAGCCTTCCGCCCTCCACCGGCACCGCCACCGAGAGCCCCATCAGCGAAGCCTTCACATGCGCATCCGAGTTCCCCTCCGCGTGCGCGTACGGCCCCCGGTGGGGCACCATGCGCTCGAGCACACCGAGCAGGTCGGCGGTAACGTCCGGGTCCGCGTTCTCGTTGATGGTCATCCCCGCCGTGGTGTGGGCGCTGCACACCACCGCCAGCCCGTCGGCCAGCCCGGAGCGGGTGACCACCCGCTGGACCTCGCGGGTGATGTCCACCAATTGCGTGCGGCTGGAGGTGTTCAGCTCAATCGTATTCACGGGCGATTCCTCTCGGCTCGGCCGGGGGCGCCATTTCCAGGTCTTCGACGGCCGCCCGCAGGACCTCGGCAACGCTCCACGCCTGGGCGATACAGCCGCGGGGCGCGTGCGGGGCATCGCCCTCGAAGATCTCGGAGATGAAGCCCAGTCCGGCCTCGTTCAGGTGTTCCCATAGGGGGGTGAGCCAGGCGCGCGCCTCTTCTCTGGCGCGCGCCCGATCCTTCGACACATTCACGTGCGCGGTGATGAACTGTCCCAACAGCCACGGCCACACCGTGCCCTGGTGATAGGCTCCGTCGCGCTCACGTTGATCGCCCCCGTAGCGCCCGCGGTAGCGCGCATCGCGCGGCGAGAGAGTCCGCAGTCCATAGGGGGTGAGCAGGTCGCGCCGGACTGCGTGCACCACCGCGCGGGCGCGGTCGGCGTCGAGGAGAGGGTAGGGGAGGCTGACCGCGATGACCTGGTTCGGGCGCAGGGATGCGTCCGAACCGGTCTCCCCATCGATCACATCGTTCAGATACCCCGCCTCCGGGTTCCAGAACCTCGCCGCGAAGCGCTCGGCCACCTCCGCCGCGGCGGGGCCTTCGTGCGCGGCCCCCAGTTCCTCCACGAACCGCAGCGCGTGGTGCCAGAGGGCGTTGATCTCCACCGGCTTCCCCCAGCGGGGGGTGACCACCCAGTCGCCCACCTTCGCGTCCATCCACGTCAACTGCGTGCTCTCGTCCCCGGCGCGCAGGAGCAGGTCGTCGTCCACCCCGATGCCATGCCGCGTCCCTTTCACGTGCCACGAGATCGCCTCCAGCAACACCGGCAGCAGAGTTTCCTGCACGAACTCGCGGTCGCCCGTGTAATCGAGGTACTTGTGGGCGGCCCAGAACATCCACAGCGTGGCGTCCGCGGTGTTGTAGTCCGGGGTCGAGTCGGGGTCGGGAATGCGATTCGGAATCAGCCCCTGGTCGCAGTGCTCGGCGAACGTGCGCAGCACGCTCCGCGCCGCATCGTGGCGTCCGGTCACCAGAGTGAGGCCGGGAAGCGCGATCATCGCGTCCCGTCCCCATTCCTCGAACCAGTGGTATCCGGCGACCAG
>JALGTT010000096.1 GCA_029821235.1 Candidatus Hebobacteria bacterium
CGGCGGTTGCGACTGCGGGACAAAGACGGTAGAATCCCTGCCAGAGGGCGCGTGGACGCGCCCCGGGGTGCTTGGATTCCATGGTCTACGGCCTGATCTCCGATGTTCACGGCAACCTCGACGCGCTGGAGGCGGCCCTCGCGGAGTTGCGCGGGGTGGACGCCTTCCTGTGCCTGGGCGACATCGTCGGCTACGGGCCGGACCCCGGGCCGTGTGTGGACCGCGTCAGCGGTCTGCCCGGGCTGGTCTGTCTCGCCGGGAATCACGACCTGGCCGCGGTGGGCGACTACGACCTCTCCTGGTTCAACGCCCACGCGCGGGTGGCGGCCGAGTGGACCGCCGGACAACTTTCCCCCGACCAGAAGGCTTTCCTGCGGTCCCTGAGGCCGGTCGGCGAGGCGGGGGGAGCCGCGCTCGCACACGGCTCCCTGGCGGAGCCGATGGCCTACATCACCAGCCCCAGAGAGGCCATGGCCTGCTTCGAGGCGATGCCGGGAAGGCTGTGTTTCATCGGGCACACTCACATCGCGGAGCACTACCGGAACCGCGTGGGCACCATGTTCTGCGACCAGAATCCTCTGTGGGGCGGCGGCGCCGTAGAGGTGGGGCCGGCGGACCTCACCGGTGACGAGGGGGAGGCGCAGTTGCGCCACATCGTCAACCCCGGCGCGGTGGGACAGCCGCGGGACGGCAACCCGATGGCCGCCTTCGCCGTGTGGGACACGGAGGCGGGAGTGGTGGAGGTGAAGAGGACGGCCTACGACATCGGCGCGGTCCAGGAGAAGATGAGACAGGCGGAACTGCCGCACTATCTGGCGGAGCGCCTGGCGGTGGGAAGGTAGGCGGCGCGGGCCTACAGCCCCAGGGAGAGGCGCAGGTAGAAGAAAGCGGCCGGCGCGGCCAGCAGCAGCGAATCCACGCGGTCCAGCACCCCGCCGTGTCCGGGGAGGAGCGCGCCGGAGTCTTTGACCCCCGCCCGGCGCTTGAGGAGAGACTCGAACAGGTCGCCCGACTGCCCCACCACCCCGATCAACAGCCCCAGCCCGGCGCCCTGGTTCAATGAGAGATGGAGCGGCCCGGCGAGCGCGAGGCCCAGGAGGAAGGCGGCGAGCAACGCGCCGACCGCGCCCTCGACGCTCTTTCCGGGGCTGAGGTTGGGGCAGAGGCGATGACGGCCGAGGACCTTCCCCACCGCGTATCCCGCGGTGTCCATCCCCCAGCAGATGACGAGCACGCCCGCGAGGGCCGCCTCGCCGAAGGAGAAGGTCATATCCGACCGCCCCACGGAGACGAGGGGCCCGGCCAGCAGTCGCAGCCGCACCAGATAACTGGACAGGTGGGCGACATATCCGACGCCGACGATGGTGGCGAGCACGCGGTCTCCGCGGTCTCTGGGGAAGAGATACACCGCCCACACCAGCAAGGCGAGCAGCCCCAGGATGAGGGCGGGGAGTTCGATGCCCAGGGATGCCGAAGGGGTGGGACGCAGGTGGGGGAGAACGATCACCGCCAGCCCGAGGGGCCAGCCCAGCCAGAGATGGCCCCGCTGCCCGCGGGCGGCGGTGAGGCGGTAGAACTCGACCATCCCCGCCAGCGCGACCGCCGCCACCACTCCGCACAGCCACCAGCCGCCCAGGTGGACCGCGAGGAGGGCGAGCGGGATGCCGACGACCGCCGTCAGGATGCGCTTGGCCAGCATGGCGTCAGCCTTCCCTCTTCTCCGCGGCCTCCTGCAGCACCACCGCCAGTTCGGCTCCCACCAGCATGATGGAGGCGCTGAAGTAGAGCCAGACGCTCACCACCACCGCGCCCGCCAGCGAGCCGTAGAGTTTGCCATAGCCGGCGCTGTGCACCAGCAGGACGGAGAAGGCGAGCCGGGACAGCTCCCAGAGCACCGCCGCCGCGGCCGCCCCGATCACTGCGTCGGTCCACCGGGCGCGCGCCTGGGGCAGGAATTTGTAGGTGAGCAAGAACGCCAGCCAGGCCGCGGTCGGCGGCCCGAAGGCGCGCAGCCAGGGCATGGGATGCAGGTGCGGCCCGAGTTCCTGCAGCATGGTGGCGCGGGCGGCGATGGCGGCCGCCGCGGTGGTGAGCAGGGTGATGACGAGGAAGATGAGTCCGGCCGCTACCATGGCGCCGAAGGCGATCAGGTTGCGGATGAGGAGAGGCCTCCCCCGGCCGTGTCCCGACCAGACGCGGGTGAGCACATCCTCCAGGGTGAGGAAGAGGCGGCTGCCGGCCCAGAGCAGGCTGAGGACGCTGATCAATTCCACCAGCCAGCGCCCCCCCGGGTGGCTGAACTGGCGGATGGCCTGCTCCAGGCCGGGGGCGCTGAGGGGAAAGATGGATCTCAGCAGGCTGGTGATGTGCTGCTCCGCGGCCGCCGAGGAGCCCAGCACCCGCCCGAACACGGAGATCGCCACCACCCCCAACGGGACCAGGGAGATCATCCCGAAGAACGCGATGGCGGCCGCCATCAGCGAGCATCCGTCCCGCGAGAAGCGGGCGGATACTTGCCTGATCACGCTCAGGATTGCAGTGAGAGGATTCACTCGGTTCACCATCGCACGGCCCCCGCGCGGCCGCGGGAGGGGCGCTCAGATGATGACAACGCCGCGTTCCCCCGCCTCTATCTGCCCTATCGCAAAGACCGTCTCTCCCCGCGCGGTGAGGAAGGAGGCGGCGGCCTCGACCTCGTCCGGTGCGAGCACCAGCATCAGCCCCACGCCCATGTTGAAGACGTGGAACATCTCCCGTTCCTCGATGCGGCCGATCTGCTGGAGCAAGCGGAACACCGGAGGGACCTCCCAACGGCTCTTCTCCACCACTGCGCGGCAGCCCTCCGGCAGACAGCGCACCAGGTTGTCGGGGATCCCGCCGCCGGTGATGTGGGCCATCCCTTTCACCTGCACGCGCTCCAGCAGAGGGTGCACGCTGCGCGCGTAACAGCGATGGACGCGCAGCAACTCCTCGCCGATGGTGCACCCGAACTCCGGCACGTGCCGGTCAATGCTCCATCCGGCCGCCTCGAAGAATGCCTTCCGGGCGAGGGAATAGCCGTTGGTGTGGAGGCCGTTGGAGGCGAGCGCCAGCAGGACGTCCCCCGGCCGGATGCTCTCGCCGGTGATCGCCCTCTGCCTGCTCACCGCGCCGACCACGAATCCGACCAGGTCGTACTCTCCCTCCTGGTAGACGCCGGGCAGTTCGGCGGTCTCCCCGCCGATGAGCGCGCAGCCGGCCTCCCGGCAGCCCGCGCTCAACCCCTCGATCAGCTCCTCCATGAACTCCGGGCTGAGGGAGGGGGCGGCGATATAGTCCATGAAGAACAGCGGCCGCGCCCCCTGGACCAGGATATCGTTGACGCAGTGCCCCACGATGTCCATGCCCACCGTGTTGTGGCGGCCGGCCATGGAGGCGACCATCAACTTGGTGCCCACGCTGTCGGTGGAGGCGACCAGCAGGGAGTCGGCCGCGCCCACTTCCTCCAGCGAGTACATGGCGCCGAAGGCGCCGATGTCGGTGATCACCTGGGGGGTGAAGGTGGAGCGGAGGTGGCGCTTCGCGCGCTCCAGCCCCTCCGCCTTGCGCGCGATATCCACTCCCGCGGCCGCATAGGTAAGCGGCTTGTCGCTTACTTTCCGGTCCGGGCGGGAGTCCTCCGACACGCGCGCGCCTCCAGATCGAGTTTGCTCAACTTGACGTCTCTCGGGATAGGGATGGGGTATCGCCCCGTAAAGCAGGCGAGACAGAGCTTTCGGCGGGGGACGCCGATGCCCTCCAGGAGCCCCGCCAGGGACTGGTAGGCGAGGCTGTCGGCCCCGATCTCCCGGCGAATGTCCTCCACCTTGGAGTACCGGGCGGCGATCAGCTCGGAGCGGTTGCTGGTGTCCACGCCATAGTAGCAGGGCCAGCGGTAGGGTGGGGCGCTGATGCGGACGTGCACCTCGCGCGCGCCCGCCTCCCGGATGAGGCGAATCACACCCCGCTTGGTGGTGCCCCGGACGATGCTGTCGTCCACCATCACCACCCGCTTTCCCTCCAGCGCCTCCCGCAGGGGGCTCAACTTCACCCGCACCCCGAGTTCCCGCAGCCGCTGGTCCGGCTGGATGAAGGTGCGGGGCACATACCAGTTGCGGATCAGCCCCTCCCCGAAGGGCAGCCCCGACCTCTCCGCGTAGCCGATGGCGGCGGGCCAGCCGGTGGCGGGAACGGGGATCACTACATCGGCCGGGGTCGGCGAATCCTGGGCCAGTTGATGCCCCAGGCCCCGCCTCGCCTCATAGCAGAGACGCCCTTCGATCACGCTGTCGGGGCGCGCCATGTAGATGTACTCGAACACGCAGAGCGCACGCCGGGGGCTGTTCACCACCTGGCGGCTCTCCATTCCGTCCGCGCTGGCGATTACCATCTCTCCCGGCTTGACCTGCCGCACGAAGTCCGCGCCGATCACGCTCAACGCGCACGACTCCGAGGCGAACACGGTGGCCTTGCCGTTCAGCCGGCCGATGCAGAGGGGCCGCACGCCATAGGGGTCGCGGATGGCGATCACCGCCTTCTCCGTGAGCACGGTGAGGGAGTAGGCCCCCTGCCAGCGCTTCATGCACTCCTCGATCGCCGCCAGCAGGTCGCCGGTGCGGTTCGCCTCCCTCACCACCATGCGCAGCATCACCTCGCTGTCGCTGGTGGCCTCGAAGTGCTCCCCGTCATCCTCCATTTCCGCGCGGAGATGACGGGCGTTGACCAGGTTGCCGTTGTGCGCCAGGGCGACCGCTCCGCCCTTCCACTCGGCCGTCATGGGCTGGGCGTTCGCCAGCGTGGAGGAGCCGGTGGTGGAATAGCGGGTGTGCCCAATGGCGAGGTCCCCCTGCAATTGGGTCAGGGTGTTCTCGTCGAACGCCTGATAGACCAGGCCCATCTCTCGGTGCCAGGCGAACTTCTTTCCGTCGGAGACTACGATGCCGGCGCTTTCCTGGCCGCGGTGCTGCAGCGCGAACAGCCCGAAATAGGTCAGGCGGGAGACATCTTCGCCAGGTCCGTAGATGCCGAAAACGCCGCAAGCTTCGCGTGCCTCCGGGCGCGCGAAGCAATGCCTATGATCTTCCATGGTTAGCCTTGTCCCTGCACCCGCCTCGGGAAGTGAGGACACGGGCTGAGATTCCAACCCGCCGGTATTGTACCGCGTCCAGAGGCTGGGGTCAAACCAGCCAACCCGCTGCCAATCCCCGCGCCCTCCCCGGCAGGCGCGGGCGAGCCGCGCGCAGAATTGCCCTGCTATTCTCGCAAGGTGAGGAAACTGTGGAGTACGGTCACTTTTCCGATGACGGCAGGGAGTACATCATCACCCGGGTCCCCACCCCCAGGCCCTGGCAGAACTTCATCTCCAACCCCGCCTACGGCCTGGTGGTGGACGCCGTGGGCGCGGGCTACAGCATGCTGCCCGTTTCCCCCGGCAACCGGATCACCCTGGAGGGGCATGGCAAAGTATTCTACCTGCGGGACTGGGAGAGCGGGGAACACTGGAGCCTCACCTGGCAGCCCGTCGGGGGAGAATACCAGTCGTTCCA
>JALGTT010000097.1 GCA_029821235.1 Candidatus Hebobacteria bacterium
CATGCCGGGCGTGGTGGCCGCGGTGGTCTCGACTATCTGGTCGTCAGTCAGGGCCTCTGGCATCGGTGATCCCTACGTCGGCGCGGTTCTTACGGTGGGGTCGAGCACCACGTGGAGGACATCGGCCCCCAGGTTCAGCAACACATAGCAGGTGGCATAGATGAGCACCACCGCCTGCACCAGCGGGTAATCGGCGGCGGCGATGGCGTCCACCGCCAGCTTGCCGAGGCCGGGGTACTGGAACACGGTCTCGATGATCATGTTCCCGCTGAGCAGCAGTCCGGTCTGGAGTGCCACGATGTTCACGGTGGGAATGAGGGCGTTTCTCAGGGCATGTTTCCCCACCACCGCGGTCTCCGGCAGTCCTTTGGCGCGCGCGAACTGCACGTAGTCCTTCTCCAGCACCCCGATCATGGAGGAGCGGAGCATTCTCATCACCATTGCCGCCATCGGCGCGGCGAGCGTGAGGCCGGGGAGAAGCAGGTGTTTCAGCGCGCTCCAGAAGGCCGGCGCGTTGCCGGTGAGCGCGGCATCCAGGATGTGCATGCCGGTGATCGTTTCGGGCGCCATCCCGAGCCCGATGCGCCCGGAGATGGGGAGCAGGTGCAGGCGAAGCCCGAGGATGATCATGAGCACGATCCCCAGCCAGAAGCCCGGCAGGGAGATGCCGACCAGCGCGCCCACGGTGGCCAGGCGGTCGAACAGCCCCTGGGGGCGCAGGGCGGCGAAGATGCCCGCGGGAATGGCGAAGGCCAGTGCCAGCACGAAGGCGAACAGCGTCAACTCCAGGGTGGCGGGCAGGCGCTCTGCCACCACCTCGGACACCGGGCGGCCGTGGTGGCTGTAGGAGATTCCCAGGTCGCCCGTGGCCGCGTGCCGGAGGAAGAACCAGTATTGGGTGGCCAGCGGGCGGTCCAGGCCATAGTGGGACCGCAGTTCCGCGATCTGCTCCGGCGTCACCCGACCCGCCTGGCCCAGCATGTGTTCGATGGGGTCGCCGGGGGTGAGGTGCATGGTGAGGAATACGATCAGGCTCACCCCAAGCAAGACCGGGACAAGTTGCAGCAGTCTTCGTCCCAGGAACCTCGACAACATGTCGGCCGCGCCTCCCTACGACTTCAGAGACACGTCGTGCATGGGAAGCATGCCGTCGGGCCTGGCCTCGAAGTTTTCCACCTGTTCCGACACCCCGTACAGTTCCTCCAGGGCGAGGTGGAAGCAGGTGGGGATGTCCCGGTGGAGATGGCGCTGGACCTCGACGTACTTCTGCCGACGCTCCTCGGTGCTCATGGCGCCATCCGCCTCGTCCAACAGACGATCGACCACCGGGTTCCGGTAGCCGAAGAAGTTGGAGTAACCGTCGGACCGGAACAGGACCGGCAGAATGCCCGAGGGGTCGAGGCTGGAGTTACCCCAGGAGGTGAGGAACAGGTCCCGCTCCCGGCGGCGCAATTGATTGAGCAGGTTGTCCTTCTTCCACACCCGCACGTCGGCCTGCACGCCGGCCGCTTTCATGGAGCCGGCGATCGCCTCCGCGATGCGCTTGTCGCTCGCCTCACAGTCCAGGGTGACGCGCAGCCCGTCCGCGTAGCCCGCCTTTCTCAGCAGGTCCTTGGCGCGGCCCACATCCTGCTTGGGGGCCGGGAGGGAGCTGTCCCATCCGAAGGCCATGGGCACCAGGATTCCCGGCAGGGCGCGCGCGCGGCCCAGCAGATATTTCTCCACGATGGGTTTGGGGTCCACCGCATAGCGCATCGCCTCCCGGACGAGCGGGGAGGAGAAGGGCTTGCGGGTGAGATTCATGCCCACAAAGTGTGTTCGCGTGCCCTGTGCCACCGAGAGGCGCGCCCCGGGCAGGTCCTCCACGCTGGCCGCCTGGTCGGCGGGGATGTTGACCGCCACGCCCACCTCGGCCGCGGCCAGAGACGCGATTCTGGTGGCGGCCTCCTCGAGGGGACGGAAGATCACCCCCTGGAGCAGGGCCGGTCCCGTGGGCGGGATGTCCGGCGAGCCGCCGTAGTAGTCGGCGAACCGCTCCAGCACGATCCGCTCCCCGGGGCTCCACTCCACCAACCGGAACGGCCCGGCACCCACCGGCTTCCTGGCGAACTCGTCCGGGCCCACCTCCTCGAAGTACCGCTTGGGGCAGATCTCCTGGAACACCAGTTTCTTGTGCAAGATGGGGTACGGCCCCTCGGTGTGGATGACCACCGTCTGCGGGTCGAGCACCTCCGCACCCGTAACCGGCCCCAGCAGGTCCTTCCTGGGGGAGGGCGGCACCCCCTCGATGGCGCCGATGATCCGGTCAACGGTGAACTTCACGTCCTCCGCGGTGAACGAGTCGCCGTTGTGGAACTTCACCCCCTCCCGCAGTTTGAAGACCCATCGGTCCTCGCCCTCCACCTCCCAATTCGCGGCCAATTGGGGCACATAGCGCATCTCCGCGTCCCTGGCCACCAGCCCGTCGCAGATGTTGCGGACCACCGCCTCCACGGTGCGGGAGCGGTGCATCGCCGGGTCCAGGGTCTGCACGTCCGCGTCCAGCGCGATGGAGAGCGATCCCACGACCAGTTCCCGGCTGAGGCGCTTGCCGCCGCGGGCACACCCGGAGAGCAGGACCGAGGCGGAGGACGGCGCCAGCACCGCCAGCGCGGCGAGGCGCCCGGCGGCGGAGAGGAACTCGCGGCGCGTCAGGCCCTGGCGGTGATGGGTTTCCTGCCCGTCTGCCATATTCAGCGACCTCCCTTGTCTCGGGCGTCGGCCGGCCTCCCGCCCGGCGCGGCCGTCGCGGGGGCTGGCCCGGGGTGTGAGGCGGAAACGGCCACGAGGCGCACTGCCTGGGTGGTGGCCCCGCCCGCCCCCAGCCCTTTTCGTTGGGGTCACCCCGCGCGTGTTGTGTCGCGGGCAGGATAGCAGAGATGCCGCCCCATGGTCAAACCGCCGCGCAAGCGGCAAGAAGGTAATCGCGCGCCGAGGCCATAAACTCCACCTGAAGACCGGCAGGGAGGTTGCCATGAGAGCGAGGGAAGCCAGCCGCATCCTCATCGAGGCGAAGCGCCTTGCGCCGCGGCTCGTCGCCTGGCGGCGTCACATACACATGTATCCGGAGCCGAGCATGGAGGAGCACGAGACCGCGGCCTATGTGGTCGAGCAGCTCCGCGCGCTGGGCGTCGACCACATCCAGACCGGCGTCGGAAAGACCGGAGTGGTGGCCTTGATCCGCGGGCAGGGCCGGAAGACGGTGGGCCTGAGGGCGGACATGGATGCGTTGGAGTTGACCGAGGAAACCGAGGCCCCCTATCGCTCCCGCAAGCCCGGCTTCATGCACGCCTGCGGCCACGACGGGCACACCGCCTGTCTGCTGGGGGCGGCGGCCATCCTCCAGCAGATGCGAGACCGGCTGCCGGGAAACGTGAAACTCATCTTCCAGCCGGGAGAGGAGGGGCCCGGGGGCGCGCGCTACATGATCGAGGACGGCGTCCTGGAGAAGCCGAAACTCCGCGCCATCGCCTGTCTGCACGTGGATTCCGAAGTGCCTTCCGGCAAGGTGGGGATTCGGCGGGGCTACGACACCGCGCAGACCGATGATATCCACATCGTGATCAAGGGTCGCAGCGGCCATGCCGCCGCCCCCCACAAGGGCGTGGATTCCATCTCCGTCACCGCCCAGGCACTGATCGCGATACAGCAGTTCATCGCCCGCCACACCAACGCCATCGACCGGAAACTGCTCACCATCGCCCAGATCCACGGCGGCACCAGGCACAATATCCTCGCCGACCAGGTGGAAATGATCGGGACCATCCGCACCCTGGAGCCGAAGGGACGGGAGATGATCCTCAAGTTCGTGAAGCGGGACCTCCGCAAGCTGGTGGGAGCAATGGGGGCGGGGCTGCGGGTGAAGGTGACCGAGGGATACCCGCCCGCGCTGAACGACGACCGGGTGGTGGACATCTTCAGCGAGATGGGCGAGAAGCTGCTGGGAGACCGGAATGTGGTGGATGTGCCGCAGCCCTCGCTGGGGGGCGAGGATTTCGCCTACTTCGGCCGCGCCGGCCTGCCGGCCGCGCTGCTGAGGCTGGGCATCCGGGACGAGAAGAAGGGTTTTACGGCCCCCGGCCACAACTCCCGGTTCGACTTCGACGACCGCCGGGTGCTGCCCATCGGCACGGCGATGTTGACGGCCACCGCGTGGAGGATGTTGGAGACTTTCTGACCCCGCCGCCCTGTGCCAGCAGGTGAGGCGGCCGCCGCGAGGGGGGTCAGTCCTCCTGCTCCGGCTGCATCCGCAGCCCTCCTCTGGCGATCAGTATCGCCGCGGCCGTCGCCCAGCAGGCGAGGGAGACCACGAACACGCCGCGAGTGCCCACGAAGGAGACGTGGCTGAGCGCGGCCCCGAGGAAGGGGGCGGGAATGCCGCGGCAGGCCTGGAGAAACGCGAAAACCCCCGCGTAGGTGGCCGCGGAATCCCGCTTGCCGAAGCGCATCGCCGCGTTGATGTAGCCCAGATCTCCCCCCGACCAGGCCAGCCCGGTGGCCGCTGCGGAGATCAAGAGCACGGGCACGTTCTGGGCGAACAGGTATGTGACGGCGTGCACGGAGATGATGCCGTACACGAACAGCATCATGCGGAAGGGCCCGTGCCGGTCGAGGAATCTTCCCCAGAAGAGATAGCCGACCATGCTGAACGCGGCGGAGGTGGTGGCCAGGTAGCCCACCCACTGGGAGGAGATGTGCAGCTCGTCCACCTGGATCACCGGCACCAGCGGCCCCACGATGAGGTTCCCGAATCCAAAGAGGAAGAAGGAGGCGGCGTACAGCCGGAAGGCGGGGTCCTCCCGCATCACCTTGAAGGCGTCCCACAGCCGCGCCCGCGGGGGCGCGGTGGTCTCCGGCGCGGCCTCCACCCCGATGCGGGCGAAGGCGGCCACGCTGAGCAGACCGAACACGGTTGCCCCCGGAAACACCCAGCGATAACTGACATGGGCCAGCAACTGCCCGGCGACCATCGCCCCCACCATGGAACCGATCACCACCAGCGCCCTCACCAGGCCCATCAGGAACCCCCGACGCCGCACCGGATAGGCATCCCGGATCACTGCGGTGTACCCAGGCACGCCGAGATTTCCGATCGCCTGGGCGAGAAAGGCCAAGGCGATGTAGATCGGCGCGGTTACCGCGAAGGCCATCAACAGGAAGAAGGCGCGGCCGACGGCAAAGGGCCACACCGCGAAGGGCAGTTTGGGTCGGTTCCGCGCGTAGTGTGCGACCACTGGGTTGAGCAGGTTGCCCACGGAGAAGGCAACTCCCATCAACGCGATGGCATAGGTGGAGGCGTGCAGTTCGTCCCGCGCGATCACCGCCAGGAAGGGGAAGATCCCGCCCCAGAAGACGCCCACCAGCAGCCCGGACCCGGCATCCCACTTGAGGGCATGCCGGCTCCCCTCGGGAAGATCGCGCACCGAGAACAGCGATCGCACAGTTTCATCCCTTCCGATGAGAGTCCCGCCGCGCGGCCACCGGCCCCCGGCGCAGGAGGGCATTGTAGTGCCCAGTGCCCTGCGCCGGCTGCGTCCAGGGGGCATCCTGACGAGAGCCGCGAGGGGCCGACATCGCCGTGCCAAAGGGGAGAAACCTCTCGCCATCTGCCTTGTCTAATCCTATGCAAGCGAGAGACCAGTTGCGGAGGTGTAGCCATGTCCATCTTGCAGTGGATATCGCGCCCGCCGCGGGCGCCGGCGGTCAGGACCGCGCGAGCCCTGGGCACAGTGTTGACGGCCGTCACATGGGCAATGTGTCTCCTCGCGCCAGGTCACGCGAGGACTGCTCTGCTGCCCAGCCTGGTCGCCGAAAGCGCCCAGGGCGGCCGTTGGTCACCCAACGGCAAGTACGTCGCCTTCCAGCGCGTACGCTGGCTCTCGGCCGGGCGGACCGGCAACCCGCGAAAGGTGAGAGACGTATGGGTGTGCCGCGCCCACCTCAGTCCCACCCATGAACGCAATCTCACGGAGCATCTCGTGGCACCGGAGGAGGGCTGGTATCTCTCGAACTACACATGGCTGCCTTCGTCACGGTATCTCCTGGTGGAGTATCGCGTGCCGCCGTATGAGAACCCGACCATCGAGAGATTCCTGCTCGGGATCGCCGGGCAAAGGCTGTACTTCCACGAAACCGATTCCGGAAAGATGTGGGTCGGGCCCTATGTGAAGCTCGACCAGGAGGACACCCAGGCGCTCAAGGCATTACTGGCGGCCTCCGAGAGACGACCTCCGCCGATCAAACCGCCTCACCTGGAAAAGTACGACCGCGTGCGGCCCGTGGGCATGCTCTCACATGATGGCGGCCGCCTCTACCTGGTCGAGGAGTGGCAGGGGAGGGAGCCCGGCTGCTCTTGCGATCAGCCTGATCGTGTCACCCTTTGGCTTTGCGACGGAAGGAAGGAGCACATTCGCATCAGCGCCGACGACCAGCCGGTGGTGGTGAGCGCCTCTCGCTCGCCCGATGGAGGCCTGGTGGCCTACGCAGTTGAGCCTTCACCCGGGAAGCGCGCTTCGGGCGGCGTCGGCGCATGGCTGTGGGAGGTGAAGACCGGCCGGCGCGAGCGCATCATCGCCACCGGGGCCGGGGCCTCGACCTGGTGGCTCGACGACGATACCTTGGTCTGCACAACTCGCGAGAGGAACGCCGGCTCTTCGCTGTGGCTGTGGTCGCGGAAGACCCGGAGAAGCCACCGGGTGCTCAAGGTAAGTGGTGAACTGGAGATGACGTTGCCTTCTCCCGATGGCGATCGGCTGGCGGTGTCAGTGCGTGTTCCAGGTGAATGTGAAGGGCAGGAGGAGACCGAGATCTGGCTGGTGGACCTCTCCGGCAGCCGCAAGCCGTGGCGTATTGCCGGGAGAGACGAAGGGGGGCTGCGGCACGGAAAGTTCGTATTGCGCCAATGGTCGCCGGACGGAGGATTCTTGCTCGCAGAGCAGCACTACCCGGCCCGTTACACCTGCACGGACCTGTGGATGTTCCCCACCTCTCGCCCGCAGTAGGACATCCTGGACGCCGGAGCAGGCTTTCCTCCGCTACCGAGACGGCAGCTCGGGGGCGTTGGCGAGCTTCAGCAACGCGGTCGCGCACAGGTCTCCCAGCACTTTCAGCGCGTTGTAGTCAATGATGTCCGGATCGTCCAGGTAGGTGTGGAGGTAGGGCCAACTCGTGGAGATGCAGCGGCAGAGGTAGGAGGTGGGGACGCCGGCCTGGAGGAAGGGGCCGTCGTCGGAGGCAAATTCGAGCTGGGTGGGCTCCAGATGGTAGCCCGGTGGGCTCCAGATGGTAGCCCAGGTCTGCGGCCTGTTCGGAAAGCACCTGATTGAGCCAGGAGGAGTTCTCCACCACCTCGCCTGCGAACACGGAGGTGGTGATGTAGTAGTACTTGTTCCCACTCCCCACGATGTCCAACACGATGCAGGCCTTCACGTCCTCGATCACTTCGGCCAGCTCGGACACGAAGTAACCCGATCCCACGGAACCGTATTCCTCCCCCGTCACGGTGAGGAACTGCACCGTCCGCCTGGGCGGCGGACCCTGGGCGAGTGCCCGCGCTACCTCCAGCACGATGGCCACGGAGGCGGCGTTATCGCAGGCCCCGGGGCCGAAGGCGTTGTCGTGATGGGCCACCAGCAAGATGCGCTCACGGGGCAGCTCGCCTCCCTTCAGGGTGGCGATCACATTGGTGCCCTCCCCGGCCTCGCGGCGCGCCTCCACCTTCATCCACACCTTCACCGGAAGCGGAGCCTCGGCCGCGATGCCCGCAGGGGTGGCATACCACTGCTGAAGCAGTTCTTTCAGCCGCAGGCCGCCCTCATAGGTGGTTCCCACCGCGGGCAGCGGCGTGCCCTCCGGCCCAGCCAGACAGGGGACCTGGAGGATGTGCCCGGGTAGACGCGCGTACTCGATCACCCCTACTGCCCCGCGCTCCACTGCGGTGCCCAGGGCGCGCTGAGGCTCACCGGCCCCGCAACGGTTGTCCAGGGTGCGGGCGCGCGGCGGGTCGTGGAGAATCACCTTTCCCGCCAGGTCCAGCCCCTCGTAATCGGCCAGCATCCCCCGGCCGCCGTACACCAGCTCGGCCTCGATGCCCTCCGGCGGGGTGGGCACGGAGCCGAGCACCGGGCAGGCCGTCAGCTCCTCCACATCACCCGGCCCAAGGATTCTCAGCCTCGCCTCTCCACCCTCCCAGGCCACGATATCGGGGACGGGCTGCTGCACCACGGGGAGGCCGAAGGAGGCAAACTGCTCGGCGATGTAGTCGGCCGCCTGCTTCTCCCGCGGGGTTCCCGCCACGCGGGGGCCGAGTGGGGTGAGTTGCTTGACGTGCGCGAACGCGCCCTGAGCGGTGATGAGCCCCCTCGGATCGCCTTGCTCGGACATGGCCGGCCTCCGGCGGTCGGGCCGCCGGAGGGACCCGACCGCTACGTGTTTGAGCGATATGGATCGCCGAAGTGCGCCGTGGTGAGGATTTCTGTATTCCTGAGAATTTCCCCTCCCACCACCCTCCCCCAGAACATGTCGTGGTCCCCGATCTTCACCTGCCCCTCCGCAATGCAGTCCACGTAGGCGGCCGCCTTCCGCCTGAGAGGGGCCTTTCCCTCCCGCCTCGCGAATTCCGGCCCGGCCACCGGTTCGCTCTCGACATAGGGCAGGCAGAGTTGATACTGATCCGCGCCCAGCAGATGAATGCAGAACGGCTCCCCCGAGGCCAGCAACTGCTGCTGCTTCCGGTAGGGCCGGAGGCACATCATCACCCTGGGCGGGTCAGTGGTGATC
>JALGTT010000098.1 GCA_029821235.1 Candidatus Hebobacteria bacterium
GACCCGCACCGGCCGCACCCCGGACGAGGTGATGGATACGGCAACCTTCGGGGTGTTCGAGGAGGGATACCGGGAGGGCTTCGGGGCCGATGCCGACCACCTGAAGACCACCGAGGATGTGGACAACACCGTGGCGGCCGGGTTCACCATGTTCACCATCGACCCCGGCGACCATGTGGACAATGAGGCGCACACCGCCGACGCGGCCGTCCTGCGGGACAAATTCGCCGCCCTCCCGTGGGAGGCGCTCGAGACCACTGCCGAGGACATGTCCGCCCGGTATCTCGGCAAGACCGTTCGCCTGCCAGATGACTCGGAAGTTGACTTCGACGAGGTGTCACTGCACCGGGCGGCGGCCAAGTACGGCCGGGCGCTCGCTCACACCGCGATGATGTACCGCCACCTCAAGGCGAAGATGGGCGACGCGCCCTTCGAGTTGGAGGTCTCGGTGGACGAAACCGCCACCCCCACCTCCGTCGCCGAGCACGTCTTCGTCGCCGGCGAACTCCGGCGCCTCGGAGTGGAGTGGGTGGGGCTCGCCCCGCGCTTCGTGGGGGAGTTCGAGAAAGGCGTGGACTACCGCGGCGATCTCGACGAGTTCGCCCGCGCCTTCGCCGGACACGTGGCGGTAGCGCGCCACTTCGGCCCCTACAAGGTGAGCATCCACTCGGGCAGCGACAAGTTCTCCATCTATCCCGTCGCCGCGCGGGAGGCCGGCGGCATGGTCCATCTGAAGACCGCGGGGACGAGTTATCTGGAGGCATTGCGCGCCATCGCCCGCGTGGACCCTGGGCTCTTTCGCGAGATCATGGCCTTCGCCATCGAGCGCTATCCCACCGACCGCGCCTCCTATCACGTGTCCGCAGAGGTGGGCAAGGTGCCCTCTCCGGAGAGCGTGGCCGACGACGACCTGCCCGGCGTTCTCGACCAGTTCGACACCCGGGAGGTGATGCACGTCACCTTCGGGTCGGTGCTGACCGCGGAGCAGGACGGACGGCCGAGGTTCAAAGACCGCCTCCTCCGCGCCCTTGCCGAGCACGAGGAAGAGCACTACCAGACCGTGGCCGCCCACATCGGCCGCCATCTCGCGCCCTTCGCGCAGCGCGGCTAGCCGCCCCGCCGGAAGACCCCGCGGGAGGAAGTCGGCGCGGCCGCGCCGTATCCCTGATAATCGTACATCGGGAGGTTGAGACATGACTGAGGATCCACAGGCTCCGCTGAAGCAGTTCCAGCCCAGGCACGATTTCTTCGTGGGGGTGGACTCGGACGGCTGCGCCTTCGATACCATGGAGATCAAGCACAAGGAGTGCTTCATCCCCAACATCATCAAGCACTGGCATCTCCAGCCGGTCTCCAAGTACGCGCGGGAGGCCGCAGAGTTCGTCAACCTTTACTCGAAGTGGCGGGGCATCAACCGCTGGCCGGCATTGCTCATGGTCTTCGACTTGCTGGCCGACAGGGATGAGGTGCAGCGCCGCGGCGCGAAACTGCCGGAGGTGCCGAGCCTGAGGGAATGGGCGGCCACCGAGAAGGTGCTGTCCAATCCCTCCCTTCAGGCGGCGATCGAGAGGACGAACGACCCGGTGCTGAAGCGGGCGCTCGCCTGGAGCGAGGCGGTGAACGCTACCGTCGAGGACATGGTGCACGGGGTCCCCCCCTTCCCCTATGTGCGCGAATCCCTCCAGGCGCTGAGCGACAAGGCGGACATCATCGTGGTCTCCGCGACCCCGGGTGAGGCCCTGCGGAGGGAGTGGGCCGAGCACGACATCGCGCAGTACGCGGCCGTGATCGCGGGCCAGGAGATGGGCAAGAAGGCCGATCACCTCAGGCTGGCCGCCGCGGGCAAGTATCCCGCCGACCACGTACTGATGATCGGGGACGCCCCCGGCGATCTGAAGGCCGCCCGCGCCAACGGCTTCCTCTTTTTCCCCGTCAACCCCGGCGCCGAGGACGCCTCCTGGCAGCGGTTCTTCGAAGAGGCGATGGGCAAGTTCCTCGAGGGAACCTACGCCGGCGACTACGAGGCGAAGTTGATCGCCGACTTCGAGGCCTTGCTGCCCGACACCCCTCCCTGGAAGAAGTAGGCCGTCCCTCGCCCCGCAGTTAGGACCAGCGGCCCGCCGGCCAGGCTTTGGCTTCTGCGGCTCCATGCGCTATAATACCGCGCACCGCCGCGGGGAATCGTGGACAGGGAGGATCCTTCGATGATCGGCAAACAGATTCGCATGGAGCGCATCAGAAACCGCGACACGGGACGCACGGTAATCGTCCCCATGGACCACGGGACCACCGTGGGGCCCATTCCCGGCCTGGAGGACATGCGGGACACCGTCACCAAGATCGTCAATGGCGGGGCCAACGCCATCCTCATGCACAAGGGCATGGTGCGGGCCGGCCACCGCGGGGGCGGCCCGGACGTGGGGCTCATCATCCACCTCTCGGCCGGCACCAGCCTCAGCCCCCACCCCAACGCCAAGGTGCTGGTGTGCACGGTGGAGGAAGCGATCAGGCTGGGGGCGGACGCGGTGTCCATCCACGTGAACCTGGGCGCGCCGACCGATTGCGACATGCTCCGCGATCTGGGAACTGTGGCGGAGACCTGCATCCGCTGGCAGATGCCCCTGGTGGCGATGATGTACACCCGCGGCCCGAAGATCGAGAGCGAGTTCGATGCGAAGTGCGTGAAGCACGCGGCTCGCGTGGGGGCCGAATTGGGCGCGGACATCGTGAAGGTGAACTACACCGGCTCCCCGGACACCTTCCGGGAGGTGGTGGAGGGCTGTCCGGTGCCGGTGGTGATCGCGGGCGGCGAGAAGGTGGAGACCGACGAGCAACTGCTGAAGATGGTGGAGGGAGCCCTCCAGGCCGGCGCGGCCGGAGCCTCCATCGGACGCAACGCGTTCCAGCACGCCGACCCCGAGGGCATGGTCCGCGCCATCTCCATGATGGTCCACGAAGGGGCCTCCGTTCAGGAATGCCAGAAGTTCCTGGAGTCCCGAAGATGAAACGCGTGTGGGTGCGCATCCAACCCTGGGACAAGCAACTCGCCATCGCCGCGTTGGAGAGCGGGGCCGACGCGCTGGTGCTGGATGCCGGCGACGCGCCCAAGGCCAAGGAACTCGGAGCCATCCCCGTGGTCGCCCCCGACGGTGACCTCAAGCCGGAGAAGGACGTGCTCTGGGTGGAGATCCGGGGCAAGGCCGACGAGGAGGTGGTGGCCGGCGCGTCCCTGGACAAGACGGTGGTGTTGAAGACGACGGACTGGACGGTGATCCCGCTGGAGAACCTGGTCGCCCGCCGCTCCGGCCTCTTCGCCGAGGTCACCGGCGCGGAACAGGCGAAACTCGTCACCGAGGTGCTCGAAAAGGGTGTGGACGGCGTGGTGCTCGACACTCGCTCGGCGGAGGAGATCCGCAAGACCGCGGCTCTCGTCCACGCGCTCACACCCAACCTCTCGCTGATCGCCGCCACCATCACCGCGGTGCGGCAGTTGGGCATGGGCGACCGCGCGTGTGTGGACACCTGCTCCAACATGGGTCCCGGGGAAGGGATGCTGGTGGGCAATGCCAGCAACGCCTTCTTCCTGGTGCACTCCGAGAGCCTGGAGACCCCGTATGTCGCGGCGCGGCCGTTCCGCGTGAACGCGGGCGCGGTTCACGCGTACGTGTTGCTGCCCGAGGGCAAGACGAAATACCTCTCCGAGTTGAAGGCCGGAGATGAGGTGCTGGTGGTGAGGCACGACGGCGCCACCTCGGTCGCCTATGTGGGGCGCAACAAGATCGAGCGCCGCCCCCTCATGCTGGTGGAGGCGGAGGCGGAGGGCAGGACCATCGCCCTGGTGCTCCAGAACGCCGAGACCATCCGCCTCACCGATCCCGAGGGGAAAGCGCTGTCGGTGGCCGGCCTGAAGCCGGGCGACACCGTGCTCGCCTACCTGGAGTCCGGCGGCCGGCACTTCGGCATGGCCATCGAGGAGACGATCGAGGAGAAGTGAGCGCCCGCGCGCGGCTCGCCTCCGCTCCTCGCCAGGACGATGACCGCTCCCATCTGTGAACTGTTCTCCTCGCTCCAGGGCGAGGGCATTCTGGTCGGCGTCCGCCAGCTGTTTCTGAGGTTCGCGGGGTGCAATCTACGCTGTGACTACTGTGACACCCAGCGCGCCTGGGAGAGGCCGGAGTTCGCGCGCGTGGAGCGCACCCCCGGTGCGCGGGACTGGGAGCAGGCGCCCCCGGAGATGACGCCGGAACAGGCCGCGGCGCGCGCGCAGCATCTGCTCCGTCTGGCGCCCGCCGTGCACCACTCCATCGCCCTCACCGGCGGCGAACCCCTGCTCCACGCCGACTTTCTCCGGGAGTTGCTTCCCCTGCTGGGGGAGATGGGCCTCCGGTGCTATCTGGAGACCAACGGCACCCTCGCCGACGAACTGGCCGGTGTGATCGCCCATCTGGATTTCATCGCGGCCGACGTAAAACTCCCCTCCGCCACCATGCAGCCTCCGCTGTGGGGGGCCCACGAGCGTTTCCTGGTGACCATGGCCGGGCACGAGGACGCAAACCGGACGGACTTCGTGAAGATCGTGTACGTCCACCGCACCAGCGAGGAGGAGGTGGAGCGGGCCGCCCGGCTGATCGCGGGCATCAACCCGAATCTGCCTCTGGTGCTCCAGCCCGCCACCATGAACCGGATAGATTTCCCGGAGCCTCTCCCCAGCCAGGGCCTGCAATTCCAGGCGGCCGCCCTCCGTCACCTCGGGGATGTCCGCGTCATCCCCCAGATGCACAAGTTGGGGGGCTGGCTGTAGCGCGCGACCTCCGGCGTGCCCGCTGCGGCCGAGAGGAAACCACCCCTTCCGCTGGAATGCCCTAACCCTGCCGCAGATAATCCCTTGACGATGCGAAGCCTCCATGTCCGATTCGGCCCTGCGCAACGCCAATAGCCGCCACACCGACGGCCCGCCCGAGGAGGCCGGGCTGCGGCGGTGGAACTTCGCCATGTTCGTGATGGAGTCCAGCGCATTCCAGACCGGGATCGCCTGGACCGATCCGAGCACGGTGCTCCCCCTGTTCATCGGCTCGCTGTCCGGCTCCCCGGTGCTGGTGGGGCTGGTGATGGTGCTCCAGCGCCTGGGGTGGATGCTGCCACAGTTGCCCATCGCGGCCCTGGTGAGCCACCGGCCGCATCGGCGACCGTTCCTGCGCTGGGGCGTGTTCTTCGGGCGGCTGCCGTTCCTCGTCTTCGTGGTGTATCTCTGGACACGCGGCATCAGCAACCCCAGTGTCGTTCTCACCTTCATGCTGCTCGCCTATTTCGCGGTC
The DNA here is from genome assembly GCA_029821235.1 of Candidatus Hebobacteria bacterium. Taxonomy (GTDB): domain Bacteria; phylum Armatimonadota; class Hebobacteria; order Hebobacterales; family Hebobacteraceae; genus S016-27. The sequence continues at coordinate 5,316 of JALGTT010000098.1, forward strand.
TCCCTGGGCAACGGGGTGGTGGGGGTTCCCTGGCAGGACATCATCGCCAAGTCCATTCCCGCACGGATGCGCGGGCGGTTCTTTGGCACCATGCAGTTCACCACCGGCATCGCCATCTTCGGGGTGGGTTTCCTCGTGCGCTGGCTCCTCGGGCCGGGGGGACCGGGTTATCCGAAGAACTATTTCATCCTCTTCACCCTCTGCGC
>JALGTT010000099.1 GCA_029821235.1 Candidatus Hebobacteria bacterium
GCCGGCCTTCACCAGCGCGTTCACCACCGAGGCCGACACTCCGGCCCGCCGCGCCAATTCCGCGGGGGGAAGCGCTCCCTCCTGCAGGGCGGCCCGCAGGCAGGCGACGCGCTTCGCGGCCCGCTTCGGCGCCTCCCGGCAGTAGCGCTCCGCCGCCTCGCGGTCCGCCGCGGCGACCAGTCTCACCCGTCGCTGCCGCACCGCGGGCGGGCGGAGCGCGGCGGTCTCCTCGATCACCTGGTGGGATTTCAGCAGCTGCAGGAGGCGGGACAGCCGCGGGGCGGGCAGGAGACGCCGCAGCGCGCCATGGCTCACCGGCTTCCCTGCCGCCTCCAGCGCCTGGAGCACCGCCCGCGCCTCCCGGTGGGAGCGCAGGGAGGGGGGAAGTTCCTCACCGGTGAGGCGGAAACTGCGCGCGATGCGATACCTTCCGCCATGGGGGATGAACAGGCGGATCGCCTCACCCAGTTCGCACAGGTACCGCTCTGCGATCCAGGCGGCCAGGGGCAGCGCGTCCTCCGAGAGGATGGAGCCCCCCTCCAGCACCGCCTCCACCTCCTTCAGGTCGGTGCGGTCGCTGCTGTCGCGGAGGGCGGCCACTACCCCGGCGACTGTGCGGGGGCCGAAGGGGACCAGCACCTGGGAGCCGGGTTCCACCCGGTCGGCCAGGCGCGCGGGGAGACGATAGGTGAACAATTGGCTCAGGGCGCGCCCAGGGTCAGGGAGCACCTCCACATAGTCCGCCATCTTGCCTCAACTGGTGCGGTGCGGCGCGGCCCTGGGGCCGCGCCGTGACGTCTATCCCCCCACGGCCTTCTTCAGTTTCTCGGCCATGTCCGTCTGCTCCCAGAGCACCGGCAGGTCCGTGCGCCCGAAGTGGCCGTAGGCGGCGGTGGCCCGGAACTGGGGCCGCCGCAGTTGCAACTTGTCGATGATCGCGCGCGGCCGCAGATCGAACAACTCCATACAGGTCTTCGCCAGTTTCTCGTCGTCCACCACCCCGGTCCCGAAGGTGTCCACCCAGAACCCCATCGGATCCGCGCGGCCGATGGCATAGGCGACCTGGGTCTCCACCCGCTCGGCGAGGCCGGCGGCCACGATGTTCTTCGCCACATACCGCATCATGTAACTCGCCGACCGGTCCACCTTGGTGGCGTCCTTTCCCGAGAAACATCCGCCTCCGTGGCGCCCCATCCCGCCGTAGGTGTCCACGATGATCTTGCGCCCGGTGAGGCCGGTATCGGCCAGCGGGCCGCCCCGCTCGAAACTGCCGGTCGGGTTCACCAGGATCTCGGTGTTGTCGTCCATCATCTCCGGCGGGCAGATGGGATTCACCACCTGCTCGATGATGTCCGCCCGGATGCGCTCGTGGTCCACGCCCGGGCTGTGCTGGGCGGCGATCACCACCTTCTTCAGGTGCACCGGGCGGTCTTTCTCATATCCCACCGTCACCTGGGACTTGCCGTCCGGCCGCAGATAGGGGATATCGCCCAGCCGTCTGATCTCCGCCAGCCGCCGCACCAGTTTGTGGGCGAGCATGATGGGCATCGGCATCAGTTCGGGCGTCTCCTTGCACGCGTACCCGAACATCATCCCCTGATCGCCCGCTCCCCCCACATCCACGCCCAGCGCGATGTCCGGGGACTGCTCCTGAATCGCGGTCATCACCCCGGAGACCTCGCTGTCGAACCCGAACTTGGCGCGGGTGTAGCCGATCTCCTGGATGGTGCTTCGCACCACCGCGGGGATGTCCACATATCCCTTGGTGGTCACCTCCCCGGCGACGATCGCCAGGCCCGTGCTGATCAGCGTCTCCACCGCCACCCGGCTCTCCGGGTCCTGCTCCAGCATGGCGTCCAGGATGGCATCCGAGATCTGGTCCGCCATCTTGTCCGGGTGGCCCTCCGTCACAGATTCCGAGGTAAACAGATAGTGCTCCGATGTCATCCGACAGGTCCTTTCTCGCCAGGCCCGGGGAGCGAATCCCAGTCAGCCCTGAGCATCCGTTCTCCCGCCCTGGCCGCACAGCCCCTTCACCACCTCCCACACCCGGTCCGCGAAGTCCGGCTTCGGCATCTTGTCCAGCCGAACCTCGCCTCCATCCGCCAGCAGCAGGACTCCCGCGTTCTCCTCCACCTCGAAACCGGTGTCCTCGGCGGAGACATCATTCGCCACGATCGCGTCCAGGCCCTTCTTCTTCATCTTCTCCCTGGCGCGGGAGAGGAGGTCCTCGGTCTCCGCCGCGAATCCCACCACGATCTGCCCCTTCCGCTTCCCGCGCGCGCACTCCGCCACGATGTCCGCGGTGGGTTGCAGCTCCACGGTGAGCGGCCCCTCCCCCCGCTTCATCTTCGCGCTCTCCGCGCGCGCCGGCCGATAATCCGCCACCGCGGCCGCCGCGATCATCACATCACACTCCCCGAAGCGCTGCTCGACCGCCTCCCGCATCTCCTCCGCGGTGGTCACCCGCACCATCTCACACCCCTGCGGGGCCGGCAGCTCCGTGGGGCCGGACACCAGGGTCACCTGCGCCCCCCGCCGGGCCGCCGCCTCCGCCAGCGCGTACCCCATCCGGCCGCTGGAGCGGTTCGAGATGAACCGCACCGGGTCCAGCGGCTCCCGGGTGGGCCCCGCGGTCACCAGCACCCGCAGCCCCTGGAGGTCTCCCTTGCTCGCCGCGCGCACCACCGCCTCGACGATGGTCTCCGGGTCGGCCAGCCGCCCCTGTCCCACCGCGCCGGAGGCCAGTTCTCCCTCCGCCGGCTCCACGATCACCGCGCCCCGGCCCCGCAGCCGGTCCAGGTTCTCCCTGGTGGCGGGATGCAGGAACATGTTGGTGTTCATGGCGGGCGCGACGACCAGGGGCGCCTGAGAGGCCAGCGCCACCGCATAGATGAACTCGTCGGCCAGCCCCAGGGCCAACTTGGCGATGGCGTTCGCGCTGGCCGGGGCCACCACCACCGCGCTCGCCCGCTGGGCGAGGGAGACGTGTTTTACCTCCCACTCCTCCGGGGCCTCGAACATGTCCACCGTCACCGGGTTGCGGGTGAGCGTGCGCAGGGTGAGGGGGGTGATGAACTCACAGCCGGCGCGGGTGAGAGTGGCGTGGACTTCCGCGCCCGCCTTCATCAGCCGACGCGCCACCTCCGCCCCCTTGTAGGCGGCGATGCTGCCCGTGATGCCCAGTACTATCGTCTTGCCGGCGAGAGGTCTATCCATTCTCCCACTCTAGCAATCGGTCGGTATCCATCCGGCTTACCCGCGCCCGCTCCGCGGTGAGGATGGCCAGCAACTTCGAGGCGGCGCGGGACACGCGGTCGTTCACGATCACGTAGTCGTAGCGGTGCACCTGCTTCTTCTCCTGGAGCGCCACCTCCAGGCGGGCCTGCTGCACCTCTTCGTCTTCGCTTCTGCGGCCTGCCAGGCGCCGTTTCAGCGCCTGCCAGGAGGGGGGAAGCATGTAGATGAGGACTGCGTCCGGGCGGCGCCTGCGCACCTGCATCGCACCCTTGACCTCGATCTCCAGCACCACATCGTAGCCCTCCTCCAACTGCCGGTCAACCCAATCCGCGGGAGTGCCGTACTGGTGCCCCAGGTACTCCGCGTGCTCCAACATCTCGCCCCGGCGCACCATGGAGGCGAACTGCTTCGGGCTGCGGAAGAAATAGTCCACCCCCTCCCGCTCGCCGGGCCGCGGCTTGCGCGTGGTCACCGATATGGAGCGCCGGATCCGCCGCGCCGCCTCCGTCCTCCTGGCCATCGCGGCATCCACCACCGTGCCCTTCCCCACCCCCGAGGGGCCGGACACCACCACCAGCAGCCCGCGTCCGTTGCCGGGGGCCCTCACAAGATGTCCACCCACTTGATGCGGTTGTCAATCCCCCGCACCCCGGGGATGCGCAGGATCAAGTTCTCGATGATCTCCATCTCTTTCTTCCAGTCCGGTATCTTCTGGTGCCGGGTGGGCCCCAACTCCCCTCCCAGGTAGGCCACCCCGTGAATCACCTTCACATCCAGCTTCGAGGTGTTCAATTCTCTCCTGATGATTTCGCTCTTCACCTTGCGCGTCAGGCGCGCGTCCTCCGGCCTCGCCATCGCTCCTCACTCCTCTTCTCGTCCGGCGTCTCCTTCCACCACGATTCTGGTCGCGGACTGACCGTGGTAGAGATTTGGGCTCGACTCCAACTTCACCACCAATTGATGTTCCCCGGTCTGCTTCGGGATCAACTCCAGTTTCCCCGTCTGGCGCTCGCCGCCCCCCAGCGATCCCAGCTCCAGCGCCCACCAGCCTCTCTCCTCCAGCCATCGCCCCGGTCCCTGGGGCTGCCCCCGGACCTCGAAGTTCTGGAGGGATTCCTTGTCTATCAGGAGCCGCACCTCCTTCGCCGCCACCGGCGATACGTTCCGCACCTCCCACGCCAGCGTGCGGGGAACGCCCACCTCCGCCGATCCGGCGTCCACCGCCAACTCCAGGCGGAGCACCGGCCTCGGCGCGGGCGTGGGAGGGGACACCTCCCTGAGTTGCCACAGGGCGAGCACGAGCGTGAACAGGGTGGCGGCAAGGCCCACTGCGATCCAGATCCACGGCGCTTTGCTCCGCACCTCGTGAGAGCGCCGAAAGGTGTGGTAGCTGCACGGGGGCGTCGCCTCCGGGCCCACCTCGAACAGGCCCGCCACCGCCGACTGCGTACAACTCAACTGCTGGTCATCGAACCACTGACAAGCCCCGCACTTGGCTAGGTTGTCCTGACAACCCACGCAAAACGGAAAATCCGGAGCCTCCGTGTCGTTGATCGCGCCGCACCGAGTACACCTGACCTGGGGCAATCTAGCCTGCCTCCGTCACCCCTGCCGTGGGGCGGCCAGTCCTGCACCCGCCCTCCTCCGCCCTCAGACGGGCTCTGCCCGGCAGCAATCCCGCGCGCCCAGATTGCGCCTCCGTCGGACGGCCCGGGCGCGCTCACCGCCGCCCACCACCGGCGCGATTATAGTCATGCCCCAAGACAGGTGTCAAGGAAAGCCCGCGGCCTGGGGAGGTCCACCGAACAACACCGCGCTCCTCCACTCGCCGCGGCCGCGTCCGGCAGGTCGCGCCCCGCGCTCACGCGGACAGGGCGGCCGCCAGAGGCGCCGGCGCCGGGGCCGTCTCCCCGGCCTGCTCCCTCGCCGCCGCCCACAGGTAGAGGCACGTGTAGTAGGCGGTGCGGACATACTGGGTGAAGGCCATCACCACCGCCAGGAACAACCCCGCACCGGCCAGCGCGATCAGGCCCGCCTCCATGCCCAGGGAGCGAATGACCAGCAGCACCCCGGACAGTGCCGCCAGCACCGCGCCCACCATCACGAGTTGCATCACCACCGTCACCGCGATTTCGCCCGTCGCGATGGGCAGCAATTGTCTGCTGTGCAGCGCTCTGGCCCGCTCCGCCGCCCTCCTCAACGGGACGTCCTCCAGGATGATGATGGGGAGAAGCAGAAACGACGCCACCGTCCACACCTTGTCTATCGCC
>JALGTT010000421.1 GCA_029821235.1 Candidatus Hebobacteria bacterium
AACAGAGCAAAATGGCCTCTAAGCGCATCAAGAAGTAACTGCAGCCACAAGACCGCAGTTTGCAAGACCGACGCTTCTCCACATCCTACTTAGGAGACTACATTCTCATGCTCGAATCACCATTGACCTGGGTTTCATCAGTTTCCATGCTGCTCATCGGCATGGCGGCCGCGCTGTGCACGGCGGCGACTCTGCCCGACAAGGTGGAGCCGGAGCCGGTGGTGGCGGACATCGCGTTCGCGGAGGGGCCCATCTTCGACCAGGCGGGCAACCTGTACTTCGTCAACTATGTATCCCTGGGGACGATCGGCCGCCGCACCCCGGACGGCACGGTGAGCGTCTGGGTGCACACCGGCGGACAGGCGAACGGCCTGAAGGTGGATGGCGAGGGCAATGTCATCGTCGCCGACTATGGCGGCAAGCGCATCTCGCGCATCCACCCGCTGACGCGCGCGATCGAGGTCCTGACCGACGAGTGTGACGGGCAACCCTACCGCGGCCCCAATGACGTGTGCCTCGACCTGGCGGGCAACATCTACTTCACCGAAGACAACCCCATCGGGGCCGTCTACCGGATCGCGATGGAGAAGGGCGAGGTGAAGGGGGTGAGCCGGCTCGCCGACGGCCTCGCCTTCCCCAACGGCCTGGCGGTCTCGCCTGATCAAAAGCGGCTGTACGTGGCCGAATCGGACACCAATCGTCTGCTCTGCTGGGACCTGGGGGCCGACGGAACGCTGTCGAACAAACGCATCGTGATCGAATTCCCCACCCCCACCCTGGACGGGATCATGTTCGACGAGGACGGCCGCCTCTGGATCGCCCGCTGGACCAGCAAGACGGTGGACGTCGTGGACGTGGAGAAGGGCGAACTGCTGAAAAGTTACCCCGCGGGCGGAGATGAAGTGACCAACCTGTGCTGGTGGGGAACCGACCTCTACGTCACCGTGGCCGGCCAGCGCAGCATCCACCGCCTGCCGGTGGGCGTGCGGGGCGCGGAGATCATGCCCGTGTCCGTTCCTCGGTGAGTGGTCTGTTCTTTCGCAGATTCCTAATCTGCGCCACGCGCCGCGGCTCGGCTGTAGGGCGGGCATACCAATGCCCGCCAGCACAGGCGTGGCGCCTGTGCCACTGGAAGTCCGGCCGGGAGAACGATGTGGACGGGGCGCAGCGCCGCGCCCTATGGCGTCGCCACCGGCGCGACGGAGCGGCCGGCGAGGCGGCGGGCGAGGATGATGACCGTGTAGGAGACGATGACGAAGACGACGGCGAGGGCGATGGAGGTGGTGAGGCCCTCCGGGGTGGCGGCGGCGGCGGAGTTGTAGATGGCGACCGGCATGGTCTCCGTCCGCCCGCATGGCGGTGGCGCCGAATTCGCCCAGCGCACGCGCCCAGGTCATCACCGCGCCCGCGATCAGCGCCCGGCTGGCCAGAGGAACGGTGATCTTGAAGAAGGTGCGCATCGGACCCGCCCCCAGGGTGGCGGAGGCGATCTTGAGGTCCCGCGGCACCGCCTCGAAGCCGGAGCGCGCCTGCTTGACGTAGAACGGCGACGCGACGAACACCTGGGCCATCACCACCGCGGCGCGGGTGAAGGTGATCCGCAGGTTGTGGTCGCTCAGCCACGATCCCAGGCCCTGCTGCCCGAACAGCAGCAGGAGGGCGAGGCCGGCCGCCACGGGCGGCAGCACCAGCGGCAGGTCGATCAGAGTGTCCAGCAGGTCCTTGCCGCGGAACTGGAAGTGGGAGAGACAATAGGCGACCGGAGTGCCGATGATGATGACCACCAGCAGGGAGAAACTCGCCGTCATCAGGCTTATCTTCAGGGCGCTGAGCGCCAGCCGGCACGATCAGGCCCAGGATGGGCGTGGTGAGGTAGAGGATGAGCGGCAGACAGGCGAGTGCCGCGAGCGCGAACGCCAGCGCGCGCCGGCCGCGGGGCCCGCGCATTCCGCCGGCGGCTCCTCTCATCTCCGGGTTGTCTCGCTCCGTCGGCACCTTCGTCTGCACCTTCCTCCAGCTTCGACGATACGGCGACTCATTGACGAATGTGTGAAGTCCGCCGGGAGATTGGATTAATGCGGGGGCGAGGCCGAGCCTCGCCCCCGCTGTCTGGGGCCGCCATTGCTGCGTCCGGGTGATGGGAAAGGCTACTTGCTGACCGCGGGCGGCTGCACGGAGTAGCCGTGTTTGGCATAGATCTCCCGGCCTTCGTCGGAGGCGAGGAAGGCGAGGAAGTGCTTACGGAAACCGCGGCCGGGATGTTCCGCACGCGGAGCACCTCCGGCGGCAGGGGCACCAGGTCGATCTTGTCCGGCGCCCAGGACTTGAAGGAGTCCCACCCGATGATGGCGTCCACCTCGCCGAACTGCACCAGCCGCTGGGTCTGCTCGCAGCTCTGGGCATAGGTGAGGCAGTTCTTCTTCACCGCCTCTTCGAGGCCCGCATTCTTCAGTATCTCGTCGCTGATGTCTCCCAGGCACACCGCCCCGGCCTGCGCGAGTCCCACCGTGACCCCCGGGCGGGTCAGATCCTCCAGCGACTTGATGTTCTTCGGGTTGCCCGCCTGCACGCAGATCATGGGGACCAGGTAGGCGATGATGGTGCGGGTCTCCGGCAGCACCACGCCCTGCTGCTCGGCCTTCTCCATGTAGTCGTCGGAGCCGGGCATGTAGATGTCGCCGGTTTCCTCCAGTTTCATCTGGTTCAACAGCGTCCCCGAGCCCCCGAAGGTAACGTCCACCGTCACCTCCGGGTGGAGTTTCTCGTAGGCGGCCTTCGCCTCCAGCGTGGGCGGTTTGCTCGCCGAGCCGGCGAACATCACCAGCGTGGTCTTCTTCCCGGAGGTTGAAGGAGCG
>JALGTT010000100.1 GCA_029821235.1 Candidatus Hebobacteria bacterium
GTGAATCAAGTGAGCCGGAACCTGTGGACCACCGTGCTGGGGGCGGATCTGACCGTGCTCTGGGAGCCGACGGAGCGGATGCGCTACCAGAACTGGATCTGGCGCACCGAGGCCTATCTGCTGAAAAAGAACATCCTCGCGCCGGACCTGTCCGGGGAGGACACGCTGCGCGCGTGGGGCGCCTATTCGTACTTCCAGAAGAAACTGAATCGCACCACGGAGGCCGGCCTGCGGGTGGACTACTATCAACCCGACACCAAGAGTTACGCGGCGATGCCGGGGCTCGAACTGTCGCCGTTGGCGGTCACCGCCTCGGATGCGCATCAGTGGGTGGTGGCCCCGTATGTCACCTGGTGGCAGAGCCCCTGGGTGCGCTGGCGGCTGGAGTGGGACCATCAGATGAACCACAACATGGGCCCCGACAGCGATACCATCAGTCTCCAGTGCACTTTCGCCGCCGGCCCCCACAAGCACGAGCGCTATTGATGGCCGCCGGCCCCCGCGCTCGATACCAGAGAGGAGCATACAAATGAAGCGATTCCCGCTCTTGCTGAGCTTGGCGGTATTGACGTGTTTTTCGCTGTCCGCGGCCGCCGCGCCGCTGCGGGTGGTGACCACCCTGCCCGACTACGCGGTGCTGGCGAAGGCGATTGGAGGCGACCGGGTGACCGTGCAGGCGATCGTGCGCGGCGACCAGGACGCGCATTTCATCCGCCCCAAGCCCTCGTTCGTCAACCTGGTGCGCCGAGCCGACGTGCTGGTGGACACGGGTCTGGACCTGGAGATGTGGCTGCCCACGGTGATCGACAAGTCCGGCAACACCAAGGTGCGGAGCGGCCAGCCCGGCTATGTGGCCGCCGCGCAGGGAATGCACCTGCTGGAGAAGCCGAAGACCATGTCCCGGATCGAGGGCGGCCTGCACATCTACGGCAACCCCCATGTCACCACCAGCCCCATCAACATGAAGGTGGCGGCCCGCAACATCGCAGCCGGTCTCATCCGCAACGATCCTGCGGGGAAAGCGGTCTACGAGCGAAACCTCCGCGCCCTGGAGCGCAGGCTGGATGAGGCCCTGTTCGGCCCCCAGTTGGTGCGCCTGATCGGCGGCAAGACGCTCTGCGATCTGGCCGAAAAGGGGCGCCTGATCTCCTTCTTGAAGACGCACAAGTACAAGGGCAAGCCGCTGCTCTCCCGTCTCGGCGGCTGGATGAAGAAGATGATGCCGCTGCGGGGGAAGCCCATCGTCACCTATCACAAGAACTGGGTCTACTTCGTGCGTCTGTTCGGTCTCGAGGAGGCGGGCACGGTGGAGCCCAAACCGGGAATACCGCCCTCCGCCAAGCACGTGGCCGAACTGGTGCAGATGATGAAGGACCGGCATATCCGCATCATCCTGGCGGCCAACTACTTCGACGAGAAGCAGGTGCGGGGCGTGGCCTCCAAGGTGAATGCAGTTCCCGTCATCGTCCCCCTCTACTGCGGAGGCGAACCCGGGGTGAACGACTACTTCCAACTCTACGATCTCTGGGTGAACCGTCTGCTGGCGGCGGGGAGGCAGGCCGGACTGGTGAGCGGCCGGTAGGCCGGCCATGGAGAGATCAGTGAATCGCGAGGAGAAGTGCCGTGAATGACGCCTCTCTGATGGAGATCATGCTTCCCTCCTTCTGCCTGTGTCTGCTGATGGTGGGGATGCTCTCATACCTGGGTATCCACGTGATCAAGCGCGAGATCATCTTCGTGGATCTGGCGCTGGCCCAGATCGCCGCGCTGGGGGCGTTGATCGGGTTCCTGTTGGGCATCCCCCTCCACACCCAGGCCTCCTACGGGTTCTCGCTCGCGCTCACCGCGCTGGCCGCCGCCGTCTTCACGCTCTCTCGAAGCCGGCGCAGCCCGGTTCCTCAGGAGGCGATCATCGGACTGGTCTATGCCATCGCCGCCGCGGTGGCGATCGTGCTGATAGACAAGGCTCCGCACGGAGCCGAGCACATCAAGGATGTGCTGACCGGTTCCATCCTCTGGGTGAAGTGGCAGACGGTCGGCACCGTGGCGGCGGTGTACGCCGCGGTCGGCCTCTTCCACCTGATCTTCCACAAGTTGTTCCTGTGGATCACGGAGAACCCGGAGGAGGCGGAGGCGCAGGGCGTGAGGGTGCGTCTCTGGGACTTTCTCTTCTATCTCACCTTCGGCCTGGTGATCACCGTTTCGGTGGGCAGCGCCGGGGTGCTGATGGTCTTCGTGTTCCTGGTGGCTCCGGCCGTGATGGCGGTGCTGCTGACTGACCGGCTGCTGTACCAGGTGCTCTTCGGCTGGACGCTGGGCTTCGTGGCCACCGCCGGGGGGCTGGTGCTCTCCTACCTCGGGGACCTCTCCTCCGGGCCGGTGGTGATCGGGGCCTACGCGGTGGTGCTCCTGCTCGTGGGAGCGGTGATTCACGTCGTGCGCGCCAGCGACCGGGCGCGGGCCCTGCGTCAGACGCTGGCGGTCGGGGGCGCGTTCGCCCTCTGTCTCGCCGGGTTGCTACTGGTGGGGCGGGCCGTGGGCGCGCGCATGCACGGCCACGGACACCACGAGCATTCCGCGGGCGTGTCGGCGGCAGCCGACCAGCAGCATCCGGGTGAGACCCCGGCCCCGGCCGCCGAAGGGGCCGCCGCGCAGGAGCCGGCCGTTACGGACTTGGAGGCGGCGCTGGCTGCCTCCGATGATCCGGGCGAGCAGGCGGACGCGGTGTGTCAGGCGCTGGACGAGAGCCTGGAGACCGGTGTCGAGCTCGCCTTGCAGTACCTGGAGGGTGATCCGCCGCCCTTCTTCGCCCAACAGGTGGTTGACAAGTTGGATTCGCTCCTGCCTCAGCCGACCGGCTTCGATGTCGAGCAGCCGTTCTCGGCAGAGGTGAACCAGCAGGCGGCGGTGCGGGTGCGCGCCGCCGCGGCGACCAGATAGCGGCTAAGAATCCAGCCTGCATCGCTGGACCCTGATGCGGCGTCCGCCCGAGGCGGACGCCGCATCTCTCTCATGCCCCTCCCCTGAGATCACTCTGATGGTTGCCGGTTGGGGGGCTCCTCGCTGGCAAAGTTCGCGAAAAATTCATCAAGGGTAAGCGATGCTGCAACCACAGAACGATACATTACAACACGGGATGCATCGCTATAACCCCAAATGGACGGGAGGATGATCGTGGGAAACCGAGAGGAGTTCCTCACCCTGGCAGAGGCCGCGAGGGAATTGCGCCTCAGCGTCTCGACCCTGAAGCGCTACATCTACTCGGGGCACCTGCGCACGTATCGCACCCCCGGGGGACGGCATCGGGTGCGCAGGGAGGATCTCGAAGCCCTGCTCGGAGTGCCGTCCGAGCGGCCGTCGGCGGAGATCGCACAGGTCGGACGCGCGGACGCCTTTGCCGAGGAGGTGGCGAAACGGGTGGAGCAGGCGGTGCGCAGGAGACTGGCGACGGTGGAGATGGAGATCGAGCGGCTGGAGTGCAGCCTGGATGCCATCTCCGCAGCCATCCGCCACAGACCGCAGGCGCCGGGGAGAGCAACCTCTCGCCTTGAGGCCGATGGTTGCCAGATAAAGGTGCTCGGTCCCGGATGCCGCGCCTGTGATCGTCTGGCCGGACTGGTGTCCGAGATCGCGCAGGCGCTGGGCCTCCAGCCGGAGGCCGTGTGCCGCGTGAAAGAATTGGAGGACATTGCCGAGTACGGACCCACCCCCATGCCCGCCGTGGTGGTCAACGACCAGGTGGTGATCGCGGGACGGCTTCCCAGCAAGTCGCAACTCACCGAGTTGCTTCAACGGCACCGCGCGCGCGATGCCCAGGGTGAGGTGAATTGAGATGACCTCGAGGCCGAAGAAGCCACCCCGCAAACCCCGGCTCATCTCCTACCGGGAGTTCCGCGCCGGAGCGGCGGCAAACGCCTGCTGCGCGGGGGATGGCACCGACACCACCACCACCCTGGCGACCATGATCGCCCGCAATGCCGCGGGAACGAAGCCGGCCGAGATGATGGAGGAGGTGTTGGGCCAGGGGGAGGGAACGCCGGTTCACGGCGTCTGGCACCATGCCCTCATCGGGGAGATCCTGCTGGTGTGCCTGCGGAATGCCGGCCACCCCATCTCCGACGAACTGATTGACGAAGTGATTGACCGCGGCCGCCAGATTCCGGGTGGAGCGTGTGGATTCATGGGCACCTGTGGGGCGTTGAACAGCGCCGCCTCCGCCTACGCGATTCTCCTCGGCTCCACCCCGGTGGCCACCGACCAGCGCGAGAAGTTGCTCGCCTTCTCCTCCCGGCTGGCCGCCCGTCTCGCCGAGATCGGCGGCAGCCGCTGCTGCAAGAAGAGCAGTTACGCTGCGCTGGAGACCGCCGCCAGGGAACTGGCGGCCCTCGGCTACCCCTTCCCGGAGGAGGAATTCGCGGGCCGATGCCCGTTCTCCGCCTCCAACGAAACCTGTGATGGAGAGGACTGTGTCTACCACCCCGCCAGAAGGCGCGCGGATGCCTGAGACAGGTCCGCAGACCGGTCCGGCCAGGCCGGCGGCGCCCACCTTCCGTCCCGCCAGGCGCCGTCTTCTCTGGCAGGGGATTGCGCTTGGGCTGGGGGCGGTGGCGCTGCCCCTGGCGCTGTGGTGGGCAGTGGCAATGGTGGTCACCCAGATGCGGCATGTCCTGTTCCCCACACCGTACGCCACCCTGCTGCGGCTGGCGGAGTTGGTGGAGGGGAAGCCGCTGAACGACGTCACCATCTATCGTCATGTGGGCGACAGCATCAGGCGATGGGCGCTGGGATTCGGCCTGGCGACGGTGCTGGGCATCGGCCTCGGCCTGCTGCTGGGGTGGTCGCGCTGGCTCCAGCGGCTCTCCATGCCGACCGTGACCGTGATCCAACTGATCCCCGGCCTGGCCTGGATTCCGGTCGCCATTCTGCTGTTCGGCGTCTGCGAGCGCGCCACGGTGTTCATGATCGCGGTCACCGCCTTCGCCCCGATCGTGATCAATACCACCGCCGGGGTGAGGAGCGTGGACGAAGTGTTCGTGCGCGCGGCGCGGATGATGGGGGCCAACGACCGCACTCTCTTCGCGCGGATCTTGTTCCCCGGATCTCTGCCCCATCTGTTGAGCGGCCTGCGGGTGGGCTTCGCCAACGGATGGCGGGTGCTGGTGGCCGGGGAGATGATCGTGGGGACCGGTACCGGGCTGGGCTATTCCATCATTCAGGCGCGCTGGACCCTGGACTACCCGGGCGCGTTCGTGTGCATCGCCATCATCTGCGCCTTCGGCCTGCTGGTGGAGCGCGGAATCATGCTGCCGCTGGAGAGAAGGACGGTCGAGCGGTGGGGACTGGCGAGGAGCGGCTGAGCGATGATCCGACTGGAGAGAGTGTCAAAGGCGTTCTCCAATGAAGAGACGGGTCAGGTCGTGCAGGCCCTCGAGAACGTGGATCTGGGGGTGGGCAGGGACGAGTTCGTCTGCCTGCTCGGCCCCAGCGGGTGCGGGAAGAGCACCCTGTTGAATCTGGTGGCGGGTTTCGAACGCCCCACCGCGGGCCGCGTCCTCTTCGAGGACCGGGAGGTGGAATCCCCCAGCCCTCAGCGGGGGGTCGTCTTCCAGGAGCCGGCGCTGTTTCCCTGGCTGACGGTGGAGCAGAACGTGGAGTTCGGGCTCCGCACGACCGGCGTGCCGCCGACCCAGCGCCGGGAGATCACCGAGCACTTTCTCTCCGTGGTAGGGCTGTCGGAGTTCGCCCGCGCCCGGCCCCACCAGCTCTCCGGCGGGATGAAGCAGCGGGTGCAGTTGGCGAGAACTGGACGCGCAGACCCGCGACCACCTGCAAGATGAGCTGCTGGACATCTGGCGGACTCACCGCAAGACGGTCCTGTTCGTGACCCACAATGTCGAGGAGGCCGTCTACCTGGCCGACCGGGTGGTGGTGCTTGCGCCCCCGCCCGACGGGATCGTCGCCGATGTGCCGATCGCGATTCCGCGGCCGCGGGACCGGTATTCCAGCGAGATGAGGGAGGCGATTATGGCTCTGCTGGCCGTTCTCTCCGGTCTGCCGTGCTGTGTGCTGCCCTCGCGCAAGACTGCGGAGGCCGCGATGGCCCCGACCGAACCATAAGATAAAAAGATAACAGCGCCGGGCCAGAGTCAACCGACCTGGCAGTCTTTCGACCTCAGACCCGGCGCGGGAAAGGAGACAGTGTGTGAAACACTATCACCCGTCGTCACTAGTTCCTCTCGGCCTGCTGGCTGTCCTCCTGGCTTTGATCTTTGGATGTGCCAAGGAGAAGCCGAAGTCGGGGGAGGCTCCGGCCCAGAAGGTCCGTTTTGCCTACCAGGACCGGGTGGCCGACGCGGCCAGCATGATCGCGGTGGAGAAGGGATTCTTCCGCGACGAGGGCCTGGAGGTGGAGCCGCTGGTGTTCAGCAACGGACCCGGCTGCTCCGAGGCCCTGCTCTCCGGGGCCGCGGACATCGGCACCATGGGGGACACCACCGCGGTGATCGCGGTCTCCCGCTCCCCGGTGAAGATCATCGCCAGCCACGGGGGCGGAGAGAATCGCCATCGCATCGTCGTCGCCAAGGACAGCCCCCTCCGCTCTCCCAAGGACCTGATCGGGAAACGTCTGGCGGTGAAGAGGGGGACCTCCACCTATGGCGGCCTGCTCGCCTGGGCGGAGTCGGTGAACCTGGACCTGTCCAAGGTCAAAGTGACCGAGATGCGCCCCGGCGACATGGGAGATGCCTTGCTCTCGGGCGCGGTGGATGCCATCGTCGCCAGCGAGCCCACCCCCTCCCTGGTCGAGCAGCGTGGCGGGCGCGAACTCGCCACCCTCGGCGGGCTGGGCAACTCCTATCCCATCCTGCTGGTCGCCCGCGATGAGTACCTCTCGGCCCAGCCGGAGGCGGTGAAGGCGTTCCTCAGGGCGATGCAGCGCGCCTCCCAGTTCATCCAGGACAACCCGGAGGAGGCCGCGCAGGTGGTGGCCGCCAAGACCGGGCTCCCGCTGGAGGTCGCCAAGCGGTCCATGCAATACCACTACTACTCGCTTCAACTGGACGAGCAGACCCGGGCCAGCCTGAACATGATCGCCCGGTTCTTGGTCGAGCAGAAGATACTCGAGGCCGAGCCCGACCTCTCCCAGGCCGTGGACGACCAGTACCTCGGCGCGGCCGGGGGGCAGTAGGGCATCGTTCTCGATTCCCTGATAGGAGCTGGACACATGCAGATTCGCAATGCCGATCCAAAAGGAAGGAACCGACTCCGCGGAGGCGTTCTCCTTCTCCTCTTCGCCGCACTCGTGCTCGCGGCCGCGGTGGGCTGTGGCAAGCAGCCGGCGACAGAGACGGAGGCGACACCTCCGCAAGAGCCGGTGCCCATGCGCCTGGCCTATGGCAAGAAGATCCACTATGCGCCCCAGATCATCGCCCTGAAGCAGGGTTACTTCGACGAGGAGGGCCTCGCGGTGGAGGCCAAGGCGGTGCAGGCCGGCATCCAGGCGGCGGAGGCGCTGGCTTCCGGCAGCGCAGACATCGCGGTGATGGGGGATGCTCCCGGGATCATCGCCGCCTCCAAGGTGCCGGTGAAGATCGTCGCCTCCTACGGCGGCGGGGAGAACATGCACCGCATCGTCGCCAAGGGCAAGCGAGTCGCCATCCAGATGGGGTCGAGTACCCATGGCGGTTTCCTGGCGTTTCTCGCCAAGCACGGACTGAGCACCGCCGACCTCGAACTCGTTCCCCTCAACCCGAGGGATATGCCCGAAGCCATGATCACCAACCAGATCGACGCCGGAGTGGGCAGCGAACCCTGGCCCACCAATATCGAGGAGAAGGTGGAGGGCAGTTACCAGGTGGCCACGCTCTCCGGGCTGGGCAACAACTACCCGCTGGTGATGCTGGTCAGCGAGCCTTATGCAGAGGAACATCCCGAGGCTGTGGCGGCCGCGCTGCGCGCCACGCAGAAGGCGGTGGACTTCATGCACGAGCATCCCGAGGAGGCGGCCGTGATGATCTCGGAGACGACCGGCGTCCCCGCGGAGCGTGAACGCAAGATCATGGACACATTGGAATGGGGCGTGGTGCTGGACGACGCCACCGTCGAGAGCCTCAAGCAGACCGCCGAATTCCTGCATTCGCAGGAGAAGATAGGCGCGGTGCCCGACTGGGGCCGCGTGATAGACAAATCGTTCATATCGAAGACGGGCCTGGCCCGGTGAGAGAGGAGAGGAGGACACGATGCGTTGGTGTGTAGTGCTGTTGACGGTGTTGGGGCTGGGTCTGCTGGCCTCCGGGGGAGTGGCCGCGGAGAAGCCGGCTTCGCCCGGCCAAGACTCCGTCGCCGTGCTGGTGGACTTGCTGGCCGAGAAGGGAGTGATCACGGAGGACGAACGCGATGCCTTGAAGGAGCGCATCACAGAGGCCGAGGCGCAGAAGCAGGCGGAGGCGGAGGCCGCC
>JALGTT010000101.1 GCA_029821235.1 Candidatus Hebobacteria bacterium
GCTCAGCCACATCCGGTCCACCTCCTCCAGCAGCGCGTCCACCTCCGCCCTGGACAGATAGGCCGTCAACTGCCCGCCGACCTCCCGCGAGAGCGTCAACTTTCCGTCCGAGAAGGCGCCGGCCCCTCCCCACCCGCACAACAGCCACTTGGGATCCCGGGGCTTCGCCTTCTCGGGGGCGCCGGGCGAGCCCGCGGGGCCGCTGTTGTGGGATGAGGGAGCGTTCGCGATCCGCTCGTCTATGTCCGGCCCCTTCTCGAACAGGCGCACGCGCGCGCCCTCCACTCCGGAGAGGGCGAGGGCCGCGAAGATCCCGGCGGGCCCGGCCCCCACGATGGCGACGTTCTTCTCATCCGACATGCTAGACCTCCCCCATTGCCCGGCGCCGCAGACCCTCCAGCGTCTCCCGCGCGTTGCGCTCCACCAGTTTGTGCAACAGTTTCCGGATCAGCCAGTTTGTGCAACAGTTTCCGGATCAGCGGCCCGATGAGAGGAACGTTGTATTCGTACTCGATGCGCAGGCGCGCCCGGGTCTCGCCGCCATCCTCGGCAAAACTCCACTCCCCCTGGTAGAGATCCCAATCCCCCTCCAGCGCCCGAAACCGGCAGGTGTGGGCGTCATCGTCCCACTCGTCTTCCTCGGTCCACTTGATGGTGCGCTTGAACTCCGGCACCAGCCCCACCCACTCGGTGACGATGCGCGCGCCCTCCCGCTCCCGCACCGTTACCTGCTCCACATTGGGCAGGAACTCGGGGAACCGCTCCACATCCCTCGCCAACTCATACACCCGCGCCAGGGGCGCGGGAATCACCATCTCCGCCTGCACCTCGGCCAATCCTGCCTCCTGTATCGTCTCGTGCTGTGTTGATGATAGGTCTCAGGGAGAGCGGCTGTCAATGCGAACCCCGGACAGCCCTCCCGCCCCGTGCACTGCCCTCCCCCACAAACCACAGCCCCCCGGCTTTGGGGCCGGGGGGCTGACACAGTCCAGAGTCGGTCGTCGCCCTAGAAGGGCACGCAGACCTCACCGCGAATGACCTGAATCGGGTCATTCTCGGCGTAGATCGGCGTCTCGCCGTCATAGGTGACGGGAACGTCCTGGCGGGACATCACGTTGTCCACCTCGCGGCGTCCATACAGGAGGTTCAGCGTGACGTCGTTGTTGAGCTTCTTGGAAACGCCTACCACCAACACCGGATCGGCGTCCCTCCACTCATCCGGCTCGGGGATCCCGCTGCTCGGCCCGCCGTACCACAGCCACGACAGGTAGCGCGGGTCATAGCCCTCGCCGTCCACGTAGGAAATGCTGAGCGGCGTGTCCTTGCCAAGCAACTCGGGGAAGACCACGTTGACGTGCCAACCCTTGGCCACATTGGTCGGATCCAGGAACAGCGGTCGGTCGATCCAGTTGATGTCGTGCGGGTCCACCTCGGCGTTCGGGTGGAGCGACGACAGCGGCAGGTTGAAGGTGAAGTAGTCGCTATCCTGCATCATCCACGGGATGGCGCTCCAACCGCCTCCAGGGCTGAAGGCGTAACCGGCATCCACCTCGCCGTACTCGCCGGTGATAACCACCGCCGGGCTGGTGTAGGTGGCGCCGACCATCCACGCCGTGTCGGACTCATCCAGGGAGACCTCGCCAGGATCCTGGACGTCGTCCCAGTCGTAGTCGGCGAAGTCGTCGCCGGTCGGCCACTTGGTCAACTGCGCATACTCGCCGTAGATATCGAGGCCGAACGCCTCACCGCAAACGCTGGCGCTCCAGCCCTCCTCCAGGTTGAATCCACTCTCGAGCCAGTTGAGGCCGACTTTCCAGTCGTCGTTCACGCAGAACCCGAGGTAGAACAGGTCGTAGTTGTCCTGGCCGTTGGTGGCCCAGTTGCTCCAACCGGCCGGCAGCGGATCGAGGTTCGGAATGCCCAGCCAACCGGCAGTCCGGCCGTAGAACTGCTCGCGGTCCAGCATGCCCAGAACGGTGCCGAACGTGACACGCCCGTCCGGAGCCCAATCCAGTCGGATCGCCTTCACCGCCTCCTGGTTGTTGTTCACCAGCAGGCCCACGCCCCGGTCGAAGTACTGCTTGCCGATGGTGGCATCCACCGGAGCGATCAGCTTGGTGTGGAACTTCATCCAGGCCTCGTCCACGCTCACCTGGTCCATGATGCCGTTGCCGGTCAGGAGCGCGGGAGAACCCGAGTACAACTCGTCGTACGGAAACGCGCGCGACATGTTGTTCTCCGGCCCGGCCAGCAGCGTCACGTTGACGTCGGTCTGGTCATTGAGGCGGCCCGAGAAGATGACCCGCGTCCTCATGGTCATGAAGTCGCTGGGCTTGTAGGCGTCCTTCAGCGCGTCGCTGATGGGGATCGTGCCCTCAAAGTCCGGGATCGCGGAGTAAAGCGGATCATCGCTCCACATCGTGCCGGTCCAGTACGGCAGGTTGATTCCGCCATACGGCGCAACGCCCTCGTAGGCCCCGTGCCGCACGATCATCGGCCCCTCGTAGTAATACATGTCGCCAAAGAAGGGATACCCGCTGGTCTCCACATCCTCGACGCCGAGGTCCGTACCGTACAGTCCGGTGCGAAGGCTCATGTCTCCGCTCACCGTGATCACCGGGCCCTCAGGCGCCTCAGCCGCCTCCAGGTCCTCGACCCGCTCGGTCAACTTGTCGAGGTCCGAGCGGAGAGCGGCCAGCTCGGGTGCGAACTCGTTGGCAAGGCGGTCCAACAGCGCCTGCTGCTCAGGCGTCAGCCCGCCCGGTCCCGGCGGTCCCGGCGGTCCCGCCGGTCCCGGTGGTCCCGGAGTCCCAGCCATCTGCTCTACACGGTCCAACATGCGCGCCACAGCCTGCGCAAACTCGTAACGGGTCAGGGCGTTCTTGCCCTTGAAAGCCCCGTCCGGGTAACCTTCCAGAAGTCCCTTCTCGGCCAGCGTGTTCACCGCATTGTAGGCCCAGTGATCCTGGGGGACATCTGCGAAGGGCTGCTGCGCAAGCGCGGGGCCGAGCGCCACGGCCAACAGCACCACGGCGCCCACGAACAACGCAACTCTACGCATCTCTTCCTCCTTCGATTGCTGTTACCAGGGCCGGGATCTTCGCTGCGAGCTTGGGTCTGCCTGGAGCATCCTCGTTACCTCTCAGCCGCAGGCCCTCGCGGGTGTCACCGATCCCGACCTTCGGATTGCTGCTTCCCCGTCCGGTCCGCGCTCCTTCCTCTGCATCACCTCCTTCCCCGCGCGGGGCGCCGGCTTACGGCTCCACAGCCTTGCCACAACGTCTACGTATTGCGCCAAAGGAACCGCGGCGAAACCCGCGCCCCTTGGCTATCCCATAATGCCACGTACTTGCTGCGCGCTCTAATCCCGGTCCGCCCTCCTTGGGCAAACCCCACGGACGCCGACCGCGCCGCCCAGCATTATAGCCGGTCTCTGCTCTGTTCTCCAGCCTCGCAATGGGTCCTTCGTCACAACCGGCCACAAGGGACGACAGCCCTCCACGCCGAATCACCTCACGAGATATCGCCGAAAGGGGCACAGAACATGATCATAGGCGTTCCCAGGGAAATCAAAGACGGGGAGCACCGGGTTGCTCTCACCCCGGCCGGGGTGCGCGCCTTCCGCGACCGAGGGCACCGGGTGCTGGTGGAGACCGAGGCAGGCTCCGGCAGCAAGATCTCCGATGCGGAATATCGCAAGGCCGGGGCGCGCATCATCTCCGATCCCGACGATCTCTGGGGAGCCTCCCAGATGGTGATGAAGGTCAAGGAGCCTCTGCCGGCCGAGTACCATCGTCTCCGCGAGAACCTCATCCTCTTCACCTACCTGCACCTGGCGTCTTCCCGGAAACTCACCCGCGCGCTGCTCGACTCCGGCATCATCGCCCTCGGGTACGAGACCGTCCAGACCGATGACGGGGCGCTACCCCTGCTGGTGCCGATGAGCGAGATCGCCGGCAAGTTATCCATCCAGATGGGCGCCCACCTGCTGGAGGTCCAGAACGGAGGGCGCGGCACTCTGCTGGGCGGCGTGCCCGGCGTGCCGCCCGCCGAGGTGGTGATCCTCGGCTGTGGAGTCGTGGGCGGCAATGCCGCCAAGGTGGCCGCCGGAATGGGCGCACACGTTACCGTTCTCGACATCAACCACAGCCGCCTCAAGTACCTCGATGACGTGATGGGCGAGAATGTGGTGACAGTGTACGCAAACCCCTACACCATAGAGAGGGCGGCCGCCTACGCCGACCTGTTCGTCGGCGCGGTGCTGGTGCCGGGCGCCCGCGCCCCCAAACTCCTCACCAAGAAGATGGTGCGCAGGATGCGCCCGGGCGCGGTGGTGGTGGACGTCGCCGTGGACCAGGGCGGCTGCATAGAGACCATCCAGCCCACCAGTTTCTCCAAGCCCACCTACCTGGTCGGCCACGTGCTCCACTTCGCGGTGCCCAACATCCCCGCCGCGGTGCCCAGAACCGCCACCCACGCCCTCACCAACGCCACCTTGCCCTGGGCGCTGGAGATCGCCGACAAAGGGCTCAGGGAAGCCGTGAGTGGAAATTCCGCGCTCGCCCGCGGGATCAACGTGGCCGGCGGACAGGTAGTCCATCCGGGCGTCGCGGAAACGTTTCGCATGAAGGCGGCATCCCTCGACAGCCTCGAGCTGCCGGAGTAGACCCGACATGTCCCTGCAAAACCCCCTCTCTCCGCTCGAACTTCCCACCCCGGCCGAGCACGCCAAGTGGGTGAGAGCCAAGCGGCGCCAATTGACGCGTCTGCTGGGCGGGTTCCCGGAGAAGAACCCCCTCAACGCCCGCCTCCTGCAGCGTCAGGAGGAGCGAGAGCGCATCGTGGAGCGGGTCACGTACGAGAGCGAGCCGGGCGACGTGGTGCCGGCGGTGGTGATGATCCCCAAACGGCGCACCCCTCCCTTCCCGGCGGTGGTCTGCCATCACCAGCACGCCGGGCAGTACGACCTGGGCAAGAGCGAAGTGGTGGGGTGGAGGGGAAATCCGCAGCAGGCCTACGCGGCCGAGCTGTGCGCCCGCGGCTACCTGGTGCTGGCCCCCGACACCATCGGTTTCGAGGAGCGGTGCCACCCCCGCATGTCCGGCGAGCACTACGAGCATTTCCTCGCCCAGGAGTACCTGCTCAAGGGGCTCACCCTCCAGGGAAAGATGATCTGGGACGTGATGCGGGCGGTGGACTACCTGGCCGAGCGGCCGGAGGTGGACCCGAAACGCATCGGGATCATCGGCCACTCCATGGGCGCGGCCGAGACCTGGTTCTCCATGTCCCTGGAGCCCCGCCTGAAGGCCGGGGCGGCGAGTTGCGCCACCACCACCTATGTGGCGATCATGGGGGCGGAGGCGCTCCACAATCCGGGATTCTACGTCCCCGGCATCCTCAAGTGGGGCGATATCCCGGAGGTGGTCTCGATGATCGCCCCCCGCCCGCTGCTCATCCTCAACGGCGCCCAGGACCTGCGCTTTCCCCTGGAGGGCGCCAGAGAGGTGGTCTCCCGCGCCGGAATGCTCTACCGGAGATTGGGAAAGCCCGAGGCCCTCGAGCTCTTCGTCTCCCCGGGCGGACACGAGTTCACCGATGAAATGAGAAAGCGCGCCTACAACTGGCTCGACCGGTGGCTGTAGCCGGCATCACCTCCTCCGCGGCCGCTTCGTCGCCTCGGCCCCCGCACCGCGCAGGCAATTCACCCTCCCGCAACGAACCATCTCCTCATGCTGATCCTGGGCATCGAGACAAGTTGTGACGAGACCGCGGCCGCGGTGGCGCGCGGGCCTGGGG
>JALGTT010000102.1 GCA_029821235.1 Candidatus Hebobacteria bacterium
CACCTCCCTCATGGTGCACATCCTCCCTCTGCGACCCTCACATGATGAGCGATGGCGGGCATTTTCGCCATGCCAGAGACGCGCAAACGGTTGCCATTTCTTGCGCAATATGCGGAATTGTGCCCTCTCGGTGTCCCCCAGCGCCGAGACATCACGGCCCCGGGCGGGTGCCCGGGGCCGTGTCCACATCGGTCTGTCGTCCTCCGCTCAGGCTATCCCTTGTGTATGGGGCCGGTATACACCACCTCCAGGTCCCCTCCCTTGACCTTCTTCAGCGCGGCGAGGGCATCGTCGTCCCATCGCGGGTCGGGGGCCCCGGTGATGAACCAGTCTCCCCCGTTGTCGGCGAGGATCATGGCCCTCAATATTACCTGCACCTCTTTCGGAAAGCCGGAGATGTCGTAGTCGGCCTTCAGCCTGACCCGCAGGCCCATGGGCGGGAGACTGGGGTCCTTGCTGTGGCTGGCGAAGTGGGTGGCGGGGAGGATGTATCCCCTCTGTGTCCGCTTCACGGTGAAGCGCAGCGCATGGTTGATTTCGCCCTTCTCGACCACCTCGTCGTAGCGCACCAGACCCGGGAAGATGGGGAGACCGGCCGCGTCCGCAGAGGTCCAACCCGCCGGTCGCAACTCGTTGGAGGTCAAATCGAAGATGGCTCCGGAGTCCGCCTTCCAGCCCTTGTCCGTCTCGAACACGCGGTACAACTCGTACAACATCTTGTTGTCAACATCGAGCATCAGCAGGTGGCGGTCGCCGTCGGAGTCCCTGCCCCCCTCTATCGGCGGATTGTCCGGGATGGGATATGGCCCGGGGTCGCTCTCGTCCGCGTACCGGAAACTCACGTGGACCTTGGGCTGATCTCCCTTGACCAGCACATAGGGGATTCCGTTGGGGTGCCCCTGCCAGGGCCCGCCGAAATCCGGGTGCAGGGGCTTGTCCTTCCCGATGCTGGCGATGAAAACGTCCGAGTCGGGGTGCACGCGGTAGCCAGAGATATCCGTGTTCCAGGGGTTGTCGGGCGGGAAGATCTGGAGGTCCACCCGCTCGGAGAGGCGGGAGACTTCGTCCGTGCCGCCCGCCTGTACGCCCTCTGGATTGTCCGCCACCGCGGAGCCCGCGGTGCATCCGGTGAGACAGAGCGCCGCGGCCGCCGCCGCCATCAAGAATACCGTCGCCATTGCCGTCCACGCTGTCCTGCTGGGCATCATCTTCGCTCCTTCTCCGTGCTCTGGCTGCCTACCGTTACCTCTTGAATACTGCGGGCCAGTCCATTCGCCTGCCGAGAATCGGACCCGCGCAGGAGAGCGGGGAACGATGCCGAACCCTGTGAATGCTATCATTGGGGCGCTGTGCCCCCAAAACAAGCCGAAAGGACTCACCAGAGGGACCATGGAGCAGATTCGTTTTGGAACCGAGGGATGGCGGGCGGTGCTCGCGGACGGATACACCTTCGACCGGGTGCGCGTGGTGGCGCGCGCCACGGGTCGGTGGTTCAAGCACATCGGCGCCGCCGCTCCGGTGGCGGTGGGACACGACACCCGATTCATGGGCGCCAAGTTTGCGTCGGCGGTGGCGGACGAGTTGGCCGAATGCGGGGTCGGGGTGCGTCTCTGCGCGGGCCCGCTGCCCACGCCGGCCACCTCCTACTACGCCTTCAGCAACCGTCTCGCGGGAGCGGTGATGCTCACCGCCAGCCACAACCCGCCGGAGTGGAACGGAGTGAAAGTGAAGCGGGGGGAGGGGTGCTCGGTGCTGGAGGAGGAGGCCGCCTGGATCGGGGCAGAGGCGAATCGCATTCTCGGCGAGAGGGATTGGCAGCGCGCGCCGGAGCGCACCCACGAGCGGTTCGATGTCCGGGACGCCTATGTCGAGCGGCTGCTCGACATGGTCGACAAAGAGGCGATTTCCAAGGCCAAACTCACCGTGGTCGCCGATGTCATGCACGGGGCCGGGGCCGGCTATTTCGACGAGGCGCTGCGGCGGGCGGGATGCGCGGAGGTGCGCGCGGTTCGCACCAATCCCGACCCCACCTTCGAGGGACGCCACCCGGAGCCGATCGGCCCGAACCTGGAGGCGGCCACCGCGCTGACCGGCGATCCGGCGGTGGACATCGGCCTCGCCACTGACGGAGACGGCGACCGCCTGGGGATGATGGCCCACGGCGAATATGTGGACGTGATGCGCGCCATTGTCTTCGTTCTCTACCATCTGTTGAAGAACCGCCGGTGGACCGGGAAGGTGGTGCGGGCCGTGGACGTCACCTCGATGGTAGACTCTCTCTGCCAGCACTACGGGGCCACCGTGGTGGAAACCTCCATCGGCTTCAAGAACCTGGCGAAAGAGATGATGGACTCCTCCGATATCATCCTGGCGGTCGAGGAAAGCGGCGGATTCGGCATCCGCGGACACATTCCCGACCGCGACGGCTCGCTCGCGGCCTTGGTGGCCTGCGAGGCGCTGGCCTACGAGGGCAAGCCGGTCCGGGAGGTGCTCGGCGACATCTTCTCCCTGGTCGGCGGCGAGCGGTGGTACGACCGCCTCGATCTCCGCTTGACCTCCGAGGAGCGGGAGGTGATGCGTGAGCGCCTGCCCGCGTTGAACCCGGAGCAGATCGCGGGGCAATCGGTGACCGAGATCAACCGACTCGATGGAGCCAAGTACATTCGCAAGGATGGAACTTGGGTGATGCTGCGCCTGTCGGGCACGGAGCCGCTCCTGCGTATCTATGCCGAGGGCGTGAGCAAGCAGGACGTGGCCGCCCTGCTCGAAGGTGGACGGTCGCTGGCGCTGAAGGAGATCGGGAGGACGGCACCATGAGCGTAGGCAAAGAGTTGCATGTGGTTCTCCTCGCGGGCGGTGTGGGCACACGGCTGTGGCCCATCTCCCGCCGCTCCCGCCCCAAGCAGTTTCAGGCGCTCTTCTCCGAGCGCTCGCTGCTGCAGCAAACCTATGACCGGGTTCGGCCGCTTACCTCCCCGGAGAACATCTGGGTGGTCACCGGGATCGAGTTCACGGACCTGGTGCGGGAGCAGCTCCCCGAGGTGTCCGCCGACCAGATTCTCGGGGAGCCGGAGGGAAAGAACACCGCCCCGGCGGCGGCCCTGGCCGTGGCGCGCATCGCCCGCGCTCGGCCCGGAGCAATCGTCCTCGTCACCCCGTCGGACAGCTTCATCAGGGATGATTCCGCCTACCAGGAGTACGTCTCCCTGGCCGTAGAGGTGGCGGCGGCAGGACACATCGTGACCATGGGCATCGTGCCCTCCCGCCCGGACACCGGGCTCGGCTACATCCAGCGGGGCGAACGACTGGAGAGGCCCACCACCTGGGCCTACCGCGTGGCCCGCTTCACCGAGAAGCCCGATGCGGAAACGGCCGCCAGGTATGTCGCAGACGGCGGCTACTACTGGAACATGGGGCACTTTATCTTCTCCGCCAAGAAGTTCATGGAGAGTTGCGACAAGTATCTGTCAGAGGTTGCGACAGGGGTGAGGAAACTGGCCTCCGTTCCCGCCTCCAATCGGGAGTTGATGGCAGAGGTGTATCGCACCTTCCCGAGCATTTCGCTGGATTACGGCATCGCCGAGAAGGAAACCGACATGGTGGTGATCCCCACCGCGCTGGAGTGGAGCGACCTGGGGAGTTGGAGCGCGGTCAAGGAGACCTATGCGCGGCACGGCGGGGCGGATGCCGACGCGGAGGACCACCTCGAGGTCAACTGCTCCGACTGTCTGGTCCTGCCCCGCTCGGGCCGGCTGGTGGTGACGGTCGGCATGGAGGGCTGCGTGGTGGTGGACACCCCCGACGCGGTGTTGGTGATCCGGGATGAGGCGTCCCAGGAGATGAGGGACGCGCTGGAGCAGTTGGAGAAGAAGAACAAGACGGAATATCTGTAGGCCGCAGCGGGGATCCCGCCGAGCGGGGCCTCTGTGCGGCCGCCTCCATTCCGCCCGCGGGAGATGACACCACATGTTGAGCGACCGCTACTCGTCCCGCCTGCCGGAACTGTTGATCCCGGCCGGCTCTTTCCACCCATTTCCCACCTGCTCCGAACGGGAGCCATGGGAGCGCCTGTCCGATTCCGTTCGCCGGCACCTGATCCAGGCCGGCGAGGAGTTCCTGGGCTGGCAGTGGCCCGCGCTGCCCGCCACACTGTTCATGGACTTCTCCCGCACCGGCAGCCGGAAGAACTATGAAACCCCCTACTTCGCGCGGCGAGACGCCCTCGCGCGCCTGGCGCTGGCGGAATGTGCGGAGGGGAAGGGGAGGTGCCTGGACGACATCGTCAACGGCATCTGGGCGATCTGCGAGGAGACCTCCTGGCTCGTCCCCGCGCACAACATGGGGTTCGCGGGAGAGCAGCCCCTCCCTGACAGCACCGACCACTACATTGACCTCTTCGCCGCGGAGACGGGCTCGCTGCTGGCATGGGTCCACTACTTGCTGCGGGAGCAGCTCGACTCCATCACCCCCCGTATCTCCGACTACCTTCGGAGAGAGGTGAAGAGCCGCATCCTGGATCCCTTCCTGGACCGCGACGACCTCTGGTGGACAGAACGCGGGGAGCGCTGGCGGCTCAACAACTGGAGCCCCTGGTGTACCTCCACCTGTCTCTCGGCCTGGCTCCTGGTGGGAGAGGACGAGGCCCGCCGCCTGGCGGCCGCGCGGAGGGCGATGGAGATCCTCGACCGCTGGCTCGCCGGCTACCAGGAGGAGGGTGGGGATGGCGGATGCGACGAGGGCCCCGGCTACTGGACCGTCGCCGGCGGCACGCTGCTCGATTGCCTGGAACTGCTGGACTGGGCCAGTGAGGGCCGGATTGCTATGTGGGGCGAGCCGCTGATTCAGGACATCGGCCGCTACATCCATCGCGTCCACATCAGCGGGGACTACTACGTCAACTTCGCCGACGCGCCGGGCAGACTACAGGTGCCGGCCGGAGTCGTGTACCGCTACGGCCGGCGAATCGGGGACGCCGACCTGATGGCCCTGGGCCGGTTCGCCTTCGGGCGCCGGCAGGGCCGCATCTACGGGCGGAGCCTGCTGCGCGCCCTGCCCGACCTGTTCCGGGCAGAGGGAATCGAAGAGCCGGCCAATCCGCCCTTCGTCCGGGACGCCTGGCTCCCCGGCATCCAGGTGATAACCGCGCGGGAGCGCGCGGGAACGGACCGCGGCCTCTTCCTCGCCGCCAAGGCAGGCCACAACCTCGAAAGCCACAACCACAACGATGTCGGCCAGTTCATCGTCTATTGCGACGGTCAGCCGGCGATCATTGACGTGGGGGTGGGCACCTATACCGCCAAGACCTTCGGCCCCCAGCGCTACGATATCTGGACCATGCAGTCGGCCTATCACAACCTGCCCACCGTCAACGGAGTTCAGCAGCACGAGGGCCGGGAGTTCCGCGCCTCCGGTGTCGAGCGCCGGGCCGACGACGAAACCGTTGAACTCGCCATGGACATCGCCGGCGCCTATCCGCCGCAGGCGGGCATCGAGTCCTGGCGGCGTACTTGCCGCCTGCTCAGGAAAGAG
>JALGTT010000103.1 GCA_029821235.1 Candidatus Hebobacteria bacterium
GCGCCGTTGAGCGCGGCACCAAAGGTCTCGGCGAGGAGCTAGAGGATGACCAGAGGAGATGCCCGGTGGAGGGCGTTCTGGGTAATGATGGCGGCGGTGTTGGCCATCGCCGGCGGAGGGATTCTCTGGGGGGCGAAGGCGAATCCGGAGACCTCAGGTCTCTCACAGCCCGTGGAGGGCATCCAGATCGTCACCCCTGAGTCCGGCTCACGGGTGCGCGGCGTGGTGCGGGTGAAAGCCGACTGGGACGACCCCAGCGGATATCTCATATACCGCGTGGACGGCGAGTTCGTGTATGCGAGCAGCAGTCCCTACGAGATGCGCTGGGACTCCAGCACCATCACGGACGGCGAGCACGTCATCACCGCCGACGCCTACGATTCCGACGGGGTCTACCACGGAACCAGTTCTGTCAAGGTGGTGGTCGAGAACACCATCCCCACCCCGCCGGAGGGAGTGCTGTTGCAGGTGCGGTTCACGGACGAGGACCACTTCGTCCGACGATTCCAGGCGAGAAGTGAGATCGGCGCCCTCACCTCCCAGCAGGCTCTTCCCCAGGGCTTCGAAGTGCTCAGTGGCCACATGAAGTGCGAACTCACGCAGAGCGTGATGGACGCTTTCTACGAGGGAAACTCCGCGCTGGTGAGGAACCGCCTGCGGCAGGGAGAGATCGCCGTCGGCGGAGCGCGCCGCACTCTACCCGAGGTGGGCCGGTATGCCATGGTGCAGATCTCCCGCAACGGGTTGGCTGTGCCCGCGGCCGCGGCGGTAAGCCGGCCGCGGCTCGGCCTTGGCGAGATTTCGCTGGCGCTGCCGGACGTTCCGGTGTTCCCCGGCGATCAGTGGGAGTCGCCCCTGGGCGCGGTCTTCGATATCTACACCCGGCAGGCGGTGTTCGTGCAGGCCACGCACACCTTCGAGGGCCTCCGCTGGTTCCGCGGGCACGAGTGCGCGCTGATCACCTCCACGTACTCGGCGGCCAGGGTGCCCCTCTATGACGCGGGCGAGCAGCAGACGGCGAGCAGCAACGGCATCCCTGGGGGGGGATTCCGCCTCGAACTGACCCAGATGATGGGCGGTGGTCGCAGAGGAGGGGGCCCAAGAGGCACCGGAGGAAGCCAAAGAGGCACCCGGACCGGCAGTCGGGCCCAGCGCGCCGCCCCGGGCACCGGCACGGGCGGCGCCACGCGCGCTCGCCCGGGGACCATAACCCTGGAGAGCGTTCGCCTGGCAAATGCAAAGGGGACTCGTCGCACCTACCTCACCACCGTCACGGGGCGCGTGCTCCACACAGAGGATGTGGTGATGGGCAAACTGGAGTTCCGGGCCGTCACGCAACTGGCCTCCTCCTCCGGCGGATACTCCGTCAGCCTCACGCAGATGATGGGAGGCGGCAGACGAGGAGGCGGCATGCGAGGAGGCGGCATGCGGGGCGGCGGCATGCGGGGTGGCGGCGCGGGCCGGGGTAGCAGGCGCACCGCCGGAGGCGCTCAGACTCGGAGAGCGACCTCCCCGAGCGCCCGGACATCTGCTCCCTCGGCCAAGGAAGTCCCGGCCAATCTGGACTACGCGCTGAAGCTCACCGGAGATCTGCTGATTAGGTGAAGGTGGCAGCCAATCAAGGCGGACGTCGGGCGCAACGCCGGCACGGCGTTGTTGCCCGTCGCCATTTGTGACAGGGGGAAGGTGAATTCTCATGCGATCCCTCGTCTGCTCCAGCCTCCTCATCCTATTGCTCGTGCTCCCGCCCGCGTGGGCGGTCAGTGAAGGCGACCCCGCTCCCGAGTTCGCCCTTCCCTCCCTTTCCGGCGAAACAGTGTCCCTCTCGTCTCTGCAGGGAAAAGTGGTGGCGGTGGCGTTCTGGGCGACGTGGACCAAACACGCCGCCACTCAACTCCAGGAACTGGAGACGCTCGAGCGCGATCTGGGGCCGCAGGGGTTCGTGGTGGTGGCGGTTAACCGGCGCGAGACCAGGGAGAAGGTGGCTGATTTCTGCGAAGCCAACAAACTGTCTCTACGCGTTCTGCTGGACGGCGGAGAGGCGGCGCGCGCCTATGGAGTGAACGGGCTGCCGGATGTCTGGATAGTGGACAGGGAGGGGGTGTTGAAAGCCCGCTTCATCGGCTACAGCCCGGCAGACCTGCCGCGCATGCGCGCGCTGGTCGAAGGAGCGCTCGCCCCTCCCGAGGAGGAGAAGACGCCCGAGGAGGAGCCCGCCCCTCCGCCCGAACTTCCCGCGCGTCTGAAGGCTTACGCCCGGCTGCAAATAGGGGCCGCGCACATCAACATCGGGGACGCCTTCGTGAAGGCGGGTTACCCGGATGAGGGCCACTACCAGAGCGCCCGGGAGGAGTTCACCGCGGGCATCGCCCTGGATCCGCAGAACGCGGACCTGCACGTCTGGCTGGGCCTCGCCCTGGAGCGCCTGGGGGACCCGGAAGGCGCCGGGGACGAGTATCAGACCGCTCTGAAACTGAATCCCCGCAACACCTACGCGCAGGATTCGTTGCGGCGGCTGGGGGTTCCCTGGCCGCCCCCCGGCGAGCAGGACGAGCAGTCGCCGGCCCCGGTCAACTGATCCAGCGCAGCCTGCGTCTCGGCTCGAACTTGCGCACCAGGGCCCACCCGGCGAGGAACCCCCCGATGTGGGCGAACACGGCCACCCCGCCGGCCACGCCCCCGTGTGCGCCTATTCCCTGAAGCAACTGGAACAGGAACCACAGGAACAGCACCAGCCCCGCGGGCAGCGCTACCACGGTGATGAAGAAGAACGGAAACACCAGACAGTAGACGCGCGCTCCGGGGAACTTGACATAGTAGGCCCCCAGCACCCCCGCTATCGCCCCGCTCGCCCCGATCATGGGGACCGGAGAGCCGATGCTCACGAGTATCTGCGCGCCTGCCGCCAGCACCCCGCAAAGGAGGTAGAAGATCAGAAAGCGCGCGTGCCCGAGCAGGTCCTCCACGTTGTTTCCGAAGATCCACAGGTAGAGCATGTTGGAGCCGAGATGGAAGAGCCCCCCGTGGAGAAACATCGAGGTGAACACGCTCAGCCAAATGGGATCCAGGGGTGCGACCGGGGCCTGCACTCGCACCACCTCCGCCAGCAGCGCCGGGGGCAAGACCTCGACCAGGCTGGCCTGCCCCAGCAGAACGGCCGGAATCGCCCCATGGGTGTACACGAAGAGCATCCCCGCCGGCACCGGCAGGAGCAGCTGGTACAGGTATACCACCACATTGGCGGCGATCAGCCCGACCACCACCACCGGAAAGGTGCGAGTTGGATTCTCGTCACGAAAGGGGATCAACTGACGCTCCCGCGAATAACGGCCCCTGGTGGGCAGGGGCCTTCATGAGAATACCACACCGGCCCCGCCAATCCTTGGGCGCGCCGCGCCGCGATGGGTCATCAGGTGTCCATGGCAGCGTCGTCCGGCTTGCGCGGCGCATACGTCGGAGACTGCCTACCCGTGCGCGATCCGCCCGGTGACATACAGGAACATCAGCCCGAGATTGGCGGCGATGGCCGCGCCGGCGATCGCCAGCACTCTTCGGGAATGGCGTTGGCCGATTTCGCTCACGAACGCGCTCAGGCCCAGCACGAAGACCGGGAAGAGGCTGAGAAACCGGCGGGAGCCATAGGCGTCCCCGGCCCACCAGTCCCTGGTGCAGGAGTTGATGTAGGACTCCAGCAGGAACACCGCCAGCATGGCGACCACCCTGCCCCGCGCCTCCCGCGCCATGAGCCCCAACCCGAGCAGCGCGAACAGCCAGACGGGGGTCCACGTGAACAGTCCGTGGTGGTGGGAGAACCAGACCTGGAGCGGATGGGGATTCCAGAGATTCAGATAGCCCGGCCCCTGAGGGATCACCAGGGGGCGGCCGTGAGTCTGCTGCCAGATGACCATCTGGGGCAGGAACACCAGGCCTGCGGCCGCGATGGTTGCCAGCCACCGGCCGGCCGTTCTTCGTCCTCCGCCCGACGCGGCCGCGGTCAGGGGAAGGAGCAGGAGCAGGCTGTCCTGGGGCCGAATCAACGCGGCCAGGCCCCCTACCGCTCCCATCACCGCCCAGCGCGGCCACGGCTCCTTCGCGTCGGTCCGCAGCCACATCCACACCAGCAGAGAGGTGGCGAGGATGCCGGGGCCATGACTCATGGTGGGCTCGAAAAAGAAATAGTAGAGCGCAGGGCTGGCCGAGAGCGCGGTGAGGGCCGCCACTCCCGGAGCCGGAGGCCAACCGCGGCCGCGCTTCTCCATCCACCAGGCCGCCGCCTTCAGTGCGAACCAGACCCCCAGCAGGCCGTAGAACAGCGTGGCCAGCGCTACCGAGAGTTGGTAGGCCATGCTGTACCCGTCCCTGGCCGCCTCCACCCCCAGCCGGCCGGCGATGAGAGTGGCAGTGTCCCCGATGGCGAAGGCCGGCATCCATAGCAGCGAGGCCCCGATGGTGAAGGCGGTGGGGGTGGGCCGGCCGGGGCGAATATCCGGGGCTGTCTCCCCCGTCTGCGCCGCCCATACGTTGAACTGATTGCTCAGGTCGAGATCGCGGTCCAGGTAGAGGGAGGCGCAGGAGGCGTAGTACCAGTCCCCGTCATTGGTGATCCAAGTGGTGCGCTCTCCGTGGAAGGCGCGGAAGAACTGGAGCATGGAGAGCGCGATGCCGCACAGGATGAGCAGATTGCGCCAGCGGCGGAGCCAGACCTGTCCGGTATGCATGCATGTGCGATTCGGCGGAGGGAAACCGGCTCCCTGCCTTCGGGGGGGTGTTGCGTAACACCCGGGCCGGCAGAAGGAGACGCGCTCCCTCGTGCGAAACTCCTAGGCGAGATGAGTGCGGCAGAGCAAAAACTCGGCGGCAAGCGCAGGGGGGTCAGTCTGGACAACCCCTATGTGTTCGTTCTCCCCGCGCTGATCCTGTTCGGGATGTTCTCCCTGTACCCCATCCTGCGCTCTCTCTACCTGAGTTTCTTCGACTACAACTTCCTGCGGCCCGAGCAGATGCACTTCGTGGGCTGGGGGAACTACCAGGAGATCCTGCGCGACGAGCGGGTGATGGGGTGGCCGGGGATCGTCACCCCCCAGGGGCCGCTGGCGTGGTGGCAGATCCCGCTCTACCCGTTCCTGGTGTTGTGGCTCACCGTGAACTCCCCCGGCGGCGCCTTCTGGAACACCATTCGCTTCACCATCATGTACGTTCCCCCGGCGGTGGTGCTGCCGCTGTTCCTGGCGGTGATGGTGGACAAGGCCGGCAGGCTTTCCGGGCTGTTCGCTGCCGCTGTTCCTGGCGGTGATGGTGGACAAGGCCGGCAGGCTTTCCGGGCTGTTCCGCACCCTCAACTTCGTGCCGGTGGTGGTGTCGGTGGCGGTGGTCTCCATCATCTGGATGTGGATCTACCACCCGGAGTACGGGGTGGTGAACACCCTGCTGCGGCAGGTCGGGGTGAAAAAGGAGTTCAACTGGCTGTCCGACCCGAAGCTGGCGATGCCCGCGGTGGTGGCGATGTGCGTCTGGGCCGGGATGGGCTTCAACATGCTGTTGTATCTGGTCGGGCTCCAGCGCATCTCACCCGAACTGCATGAAGCGGCGCGGGTGGATGGAGCGACGGGCTGGCAGGTGTTCTGGGGGGTGACGCTCCCGCTGCTGCGGCCCACCGTTTTCCTGGTGGGTCTGCTCGCCCTGATCGGAGCGCTCAAGGTGTTCGCGCAGATGTTCATCATGACCGGCGGCGGGCCGGCCGATTCCACGCTGTCCATGGTGCTCTACCTATACAACATCGCGTTCCGCTACGGCCGGTTCCGGTTCGGGTACGCCTCCGCGCTGGCGTGGGCGCTGGCCGCCTTCATCTTCGTGGTCTCGCTGATTTCCTTCCGACTCTCCCGGGAGCGGAGTTGATGCGCACTGGTCGGTGAGCCTGCTCCCCTTCCTGTGGGTGATCCTCTCCTCGCTGAAGCCGCACGACGAACTCTACAGCAAGCACCTCACCTTCCTGCCGCATGCGTACACGCTTCAGAACTACACCCAAATGGTGGAGCGGATGGTGGGCTTCGGCCTCTACTACCGCAACAGCGTGCTGGTGTCGGTGGGCACGGTGGTGTTGACGCTGTTCGTGGGGAGCCTGGCCGCCTACGCGCTCTCCCGCTTCCGGTTCAAGGGGGATCAGGTCCTGTTCCTCATCTTCCTGGGCACCATGATGGTGCCGGGGGAGGTGGGGCTGATCGGGCAGTACGAGTTGTTGAGCACCTACAAGTTGCTGAACACCCTCACCGGGCTGACCCTCTCCTACACCGCTTTCAACCTCGCGCTCACCGTGTTCGTGATGCGCAGCGTGTTCATCGCGGTGCCCCAGGAGCTGCTGGACGCGGCGCGGGTGGATGGGTGCAGTTGGTGGGAGACCTTCTGGCAGATCATGATTCCGCTGGGGGCGAGCGGGCTGGCGGCCGCCGGCACCCTCGTCTTCCTGGCCGCCTGGAACGAGTTCATCTTCGCGCTCACCATGAACAACTGGACCGACGAGGCCCGCACCCTGCCGGTCGGCATCCAACTCCTCCAGGGGCAGTGGCAGCACTGGGACTACGGCGTGCTGTTCGCCTCGGTGATGCTCTCCTTCCTGCCGGTGATCATCTTGTTCCTCTTCCTGCAGAAGTACTTCATGCGCGGGCTGACCGCGGGGGCCGTGAAAGGGTAGGCGATGCACAAGCAGGTCTCCCTCGCCATGGTTGTCCTCATCATCTTCGGCTTCATCGCCGAGCGGCGCCTGAACGCCTACAACCCCCGCCAGGGGGGAGTCACCACCGTACGCGTGATGGTGGACTCCTGGCAGTACTCGGAGTTCATGACCCCGGACAAGGACCTGGAACGCGCCATCCGCGCCTTCGAGCAGCGCCACCCCGAGATCAAGATAGACCTGCGCCTGATGCCGGAGGCGAACGAGATTACCCTCATGCTGCCCTGGCGGGCCGGCCAGACGCCCTTCGATCTCCTGCTCACCACCAACAACGAGACC
Organism: Candidatus Hebobacteria bacterium; assembly: GCA_029821235.1. Classification (GTDB taxonomy): domain Bacteria; phylum Armatimonadota; class Hebobacteria; order Hebobacterales; family Hebobacteraceae; genus S016-27. Next base: position 7,007 of record JALGTT010000103.1, read on the forward strand.
ATCGTGCGGTATGCGGAGGGTTCCTGCCCGGTTACCTCCAGTACTGCCGACTGGAGGACCCGCGCACCGGCGAGACCCACCTCTACGGGCTGCCCTGGCTGGGCGAGATCATGGCACTCAACTACCGCAAGGATGTGCTGCGGGAACTCGGCGAGCCCGTGGACGAGATCCCCCGCACCTACCAGGAGTTGGAGGACTACGCGCGCCGTCTGCGCCGCCCGGAGCAGAAGATCTACGGAGTGACCCTGGACCTCTCGCCCGGCTTCTTCAGCCAGAACGCCTACGTGCCGGTGTTGCGGTCGCTGCGGGGGAGTGTGGAGGACGAGAACGGGCGGTTGGATGTGTCCAGCCCGGAGGCGGTGCAGACCTTCGAGATGCTGAAGCGCTGGTACACCGAGGGATTGATGC
>JALGTT010000104.1 GCA_029821235.1 Candidatus Hebobacteria bacterium
CGATCATCGTCGGCTACCACGGCGCGCCCGACCGGTGTGTGCGGGACAAAGAATGGTCTTACATCAGGCGGCCGGAGGGAGAGCCCGACGAGCTCTATCACCTCTCCGACGACCCGCGGGAGACCAAGAACCTGATAGACGAACACCCGGACGTGGCCCGCCGCCTCTCCTCCGCCTTCGGCCCCTACTTCCACCACAACCCCGCCGGCGAGGTCAAAGGCATCCAGGGCAAATACGAAATGGGCTCCGCCTCCGTCACCTAACCTCCGGCCTGCCTCTGCTGTAGATACTGTGTTGCGAGTCAAGTGGGGAGGGGGTGATAATTGGGATCAAAGGGGCGGTGATAGGGCGGGCGTGTGGCTAGGTCCCGTCAGGGACCGCTGGCTAGGCCCTTGGCCGCCATGGCGGTCTGCCCGAGGCAGACCTAGCCACATCCCGGCCTTCATGCCTAGGGACCTACGCCCGCCGGCCGTTCTGCCTGCCCGCCATAGCCAAAGGCGACGGCGGGTAGGGCGGGGCCTCCGCCCTCCGCCTGTAGCGCAGGCCTGTCCGCCGGCCGTCTGGCGGATCCCCTGACCTGCGCTCGGCCCGCCAGGGCCGACCTCTAGTGCCACAGGTGCCCCACCTGTGCCCGTTCCGCATGCCCGCCGCCCCTCCCCCACCCCCACGCCTCACCCCGCCGGGACACCTCTGCTTACGCCCACCATATCGCGCTGCGTTGTGGCCCGCTTCACCTCCCGATCACCATCAACCCTCACCAAGGGCGGGCCTGTCCGCCGAAGTCCGCCCGAGGCGGACGAAGGCGGAGAGCGGGGTGAGGCGCGGGAGTGGCCCCGTCATCACCTCGCGGCCACCTCACCTCCGCTCGAACGCCTTCTTGATCACCTCCAACTCCCGCGGCGTGATCCCCCACAACTCCGCCGCCGCGTCCACCTATTCACCTGACCCCCAGAATCCACCCCTCGATCCGGGCCACTTCGCGCTTGTGCAGCGTGAGGCCCGGCGCGAAGAACTCTGCGAGGCTACTATCCAGACCGGCGCGCTGCACGCACGCGGTGACCGAGTAGGCGTCGTGCTGATCAGGCGTACGACCCCCGCGGTCAAAGCTCTGGCTCCACAGCGACGGGTACACCTCCGCGACCACCCACCGCCCGCCCGGGATGTCCCAGCCATCGAACGGCCAGAAGTGGACGCGCTGGCCCGCGTGCTGCCGCAGGTAGCGCAGCCACGGCAGGCCAGCATGGGTGGATCTGGCTAAAAGCCATTTCATAACCTCTTCTCAGCAGATGTACATGTTCTTAGAGTCGCTCAGAGCGCCCTGTACTGGGGCATAGCCCAGCCACACGGGGTTATGAAATGACTTCTACCGATCCCGGCACGGCAAAGTGGAAGACAGACTTGGCGCGGGCCCGGACTTCGGTCAAGCGTCGCCAGCGCGGGTCTCCAGAACGGCTCACCGCATTGCCGCAACTGCCATCGCGAACGAAGCCGACGTAGGTGTTATCCTCATCGGTCGGCCAATGGCGCTGGAAGTAGTCGAGGAATACATCCTAGTCGAGCGGCAAGCTACATCTCTCGAAGTACCGCAGCGGGAACGAGAAGCCGTGGTCTACGCCGACCAGAGTCGGGACACCCTTGCCAAGCCGTGCGACGAGCCACTCGGCGATACCGCGACGCGTCCAGTACTTGCGCGGGCTCGGTGGCGGGTGCACCTCGAGGGGTAGCGATGCCTTACCCGCCATGTAGACTCGCCATCCCTTCAGGCTGGCTGTGGGGGTCTTCGCGCCGGAGTAGTCGATGCCGATGTAGAAGTCGAAGGCCGGGGTGCCGATGACGCTCATCCCTTGCCCCCTTACCACGGCAATGGAATGCCGTACTCGTCGCGCAGGAATGCCGAGAAGGCTGCGTCGGTTAGCACCACGAGCCGCTCAAAGAACTTCCTGCACTCTCGAAGTGATTGGAGAGTGAGGCGCGGTTGATATTGATGGTCGTGCAACCACGCAATGTTGTTGGGAAGCGCGGATCCGTGAGCAATTGAGTGACGGATACGGAGCCACGCGTTCAGCCTGGAGCGCATCTCACCCGCATCCCATTGGCGAGGCCCTACGTGCCAACTCCAGTGCGGCCATGGGTCGAACCCCAGCGATAAGCCACACAGCAACTCCTGGACGCGTTCCGCATTGGGGGTGTGGAACCGACGGATACTCTCCTCGATTTCGGCTCGCCGCATGGCAAACGCGGCCTGGACCCATGCGGGCATGGTGCCTGTAGCAGCGGCACCCCCGCCGATACCTAACTCGACTGCATTCAGGGCGTCGACCACGACCTTCTCGATGTAGGCCTCCCACGCGGCGACCATCATGACCACGCCAGCTCGATGGATGGCATCCTGTTGGTGTCGGCGGCCTCTGCCCTGCTGGATCCTCCCGTGAATCGTAATCAACTGGTCGACCAGGCGGACCAATTTCGTGAAATGACTGTGCGCGTTGGATGGCATGTCTTGTGCTCCTTCGAACCGTGGGCCGATTCAGCTCCCTCTTCCGAACACCAGATCAACAGCGGGTCTGCACGCTATCCACGCGGCCGCGATTTGGTCGACCACCTCGGGGGAGTGCACTGCAGAGCAATGGGCGTATGGGAATCCGACACCGATGCCGAGCTGCACGTTCCCGCGCCTCCGGACGAAGATGTTGTAGGCCGTCTCCACCCAGAGCGGTTGCACCCGGATGGCGCTGTTGCTGCGGCGCTCCGCGGGTTCAAGCAGTGTGCGCAGGTCGGCCTCTATGCGTCCGTCTACGATAGCTTCAGATCGTTGTGTAGGGTACCGACGTTGGAGCACCTCCACCCGTGGCTGGAAGCCCTTCGCCTGCCGAAGGAGCTTCTCGCAGCGGCGGCCCACCTCGCGTAGCAGATCGGCGAATCCCTGAGCGCCCAGCGCTCTCACTCTGGAACGATAGATCCCCTCCATGGCGTTCGAAAGACACAACATCGCCCAGACCTCGTTCTGACGCAGGGACACGGTGAGATGGGGGGACTTTGTGAAGCCATGATCGGCCCTGTCGTCCAGCCGAAGGAAGTCCCAAACGTGGCCCCCCGATTCGCCAGTGATCGCCGGGCGCCCCTTGGCCTTCAGGTCAGCACGGAGCTCGCGGGCGAGTGCCTTCCGCTTCCGAAGCTCCCTCGTGACCAGCACCAGCGCTCGCTTTGCTTCCGGGTAGTTGTAGGGATGCTTGGGCCCGAATGGTACTCCGGAGAACTCGGTCAGTGTGCCCTCTGTCAGATATCCTGAGGATGCCATCTGCATCTCCGCCACCTCCAGGTACTCGGCCAACCGTCCAGCCCAGGCTGATGTTGCCTGGTGTTCCCGGCCCCACTTGTAGATGTCCGTCCATCTCTTGTGGTAGAGGCCGTCCGCGACGCGAGGGGCCTTGCCGCGAGCAGTGATCGCCAGGACGCTGATGTCAGCGAAGCCGCGCCTGCGGAGAGTGCCCTCGTGGCGCCGAAGCTGTGCTACGGTGAGGCGGGCCATCACCTTGCTCTCGACAGCGAGACACCACTCATCGCCAACACTAATGCACATGTCCGGAAGGCCTCGGCGCTCGGCCTCGTCCTCGGCGACTTCGGGGTCGCCGGGCAGCTGTTGTTCGATTACCTCGATCTGTCCAGTCCTGGGGGCCCGCCTGCCCGTCGTCCACTTGACGAAGCGACGCAACAACATCGTATCCTCGGCAAGGCATGAAGCAAGGGCGTGTGTGAGGCGGTTCTCCGGCGTCTTGTACTGGTCGAAAAGACTGCGCATGGCAAACGCCTACTAGGCCGTTGCTCTGTGATCTCTCGCCTCGAACGCTGAGCGTATCAGGAAACGCTCAGACTTGTCCTGCGGGCGCCTAAAGGGCTCCCATACCTCTGAGTTGATGGCACCGCGCTGCCCGGATTCCTTGCGGCACCGGTACTCCAGCCATTAGCCGCAGAGCCAGGTCAGTGGTCGAGCTGGGTGTAGCTGGCGTTCGATGCAGCTCCCGACCAGAGGGGGTCAACGTCGGCTACATGGTTCGAGTAGTCCGTAGCATTGCTCGATTATGTCCCGCCTGCAGTGTAAGGTTGGGCGGACCCTCTGGGGTATCTTAGGCGGCAAGGCGATGCTCGTCAATAGCAGACTCAGCCTCCCTGCTTTGGGTCTGCTCTTCGTCCAAGGCCGCTTTCAGCATCCACAGATCTTGGTGCCCGATGACCTTACGGAAGTTGCGCTCCGTCTCGAGAGCCGCCGCCTGGGGGTGGGCTCGCCCCAGCCATTCGATCTGGGCCCGCAGCCGCGCCAGACCTTCTCCAACGTCCTGGAGCCCCCGACCACAAATAGCCGCCTTCGGTCTGGTTTGACTCCGTGGCTCCCTCGCTCAGCCACGTCCAGCAGCACCCCCGGGTAGTTTCGCGTGCTCACCCCCTCCCATCACGACCCCGAGCAGCTGTTCCCGCAGCCCGCGATCGCGACCTCCGCTGCCCTCCCGCGTGTGGCGGGCCCGGCACGTGCTCTGCCGAGATCGCCCGCACCGCCAGGCCCGCCCACCCGCTGAACCTCCCTTTATCAGTCAGGTCACTCGCCATCCTCCACCATCTCCACAAGGATGATCCCTGACGCGACCAAAGCCGGCAAGCCCCCCGTTTGCGTCCATCCACGTCCCTCCGTGGCCCACCCGGACTCTCACTCATCTGCCTTCCCATCCTCTTCCTCGCCTACTCCATCCTCGGCCTCGGCGGGTACCTCCGCCTCCTCCCCCTTCTCCTCTACTTCCTCCGGCTCTGCCGGTTCCTCCTCCTCCTGCCTTTCCCCCCTTATCTCCGCGATCAATGCATTGATGTCCTCCATGTCCACGCGCTCCTGGCGGACCTGGCCTGCCAGCCTCTCCCACAACCGCTCGAACCGGTCGTCAACCACAGGGTCGCGCCGCTGGCTGTCCATCCACTCGCGGATCTCGTCCGCCCGGAACCTCCACTCCCGGCCCACCTTGAAGGCTGGAAGCCTCCCCGTGCGTGCGAAATCCACCACGGTCACCCGATGTAGCCCCAAATACTCCGCCACCTGCTTCACGTCCAGCAGGGCCGGCAGTGTCACTCGCTCTTCAAACTCCGCCATGATCATCCTCCACCACCCTATTCTACCACACACTACATAGTCCTTCGCAATTTTACGAAGCCAAAGAGAAGGGTTCACAATCTCCCTCCTCGGAGCGGCCTGGCCGAGCAGAAAACACAGTTATCGTAAGCTAAAAAGAGTTTTACAAAGGGGTGCGTAGTCTATGTACAGGAAGGGCAGTCCGGGGCCGCTCTGCAGGACGGCACTCCAACCTACTGCCCCTCCGATCGCCCCGGCCCCCCCGCGCCGCCGCTCCATTGCTCCCCGATCGCCTGGGCCATAGGCAAAAGTGCACAAAATGATTGACAGCCAACCCTCTTGCGCATAGAATCTGTTGTCACCGAAAGGAATGGGCCAGTGGCAGTGGTGATCGCCGTAGTCAACCAGAAGGGTGGAGTGGGGAAGACGACCACCGCCGTCAATCTCGGCGCTTGCCTGGCAGATCTGGGCGCGCGGGTGTTGCTGGTTGACATGGACCCCCAGGGCAATGCCACCACCGGGCTCGGGGTGCGGAAGGACGAACTCGAGGTGTCCACCTACGAGTGCCTGCGGGACGGGGTGGCACTCGAGCGGATTGTTCGGCCTACAGAGATTCCGGGTTTGCGGATTGCGCCGGCGACCGTTGACCTGGCCGGGGCGGAGGTGGAGCTGGCCGGCGAGATCGCGCGGGAGGGACGGCTGCGGGCCGCGCTGGAGGGGGTGAGGGATGACTGCGATTACATCTTCCTGGACAGCCCGCCGTCGCTCGGGCTGCTGACTGTGAACTGCCTCACCGCGGCCGACGGGGTGCTCGTGCCGATCCAATGTGAGTACTACGCGCTGGAGGGGCTGACCCAGTTGCAGCAGACCCTCGATCTGATACGGCGCATGTTGAACCCTCGGCTGCACGTGTTCGGGGCGGTGCTGACGATGTTCGATGCTCGGACCCGCCTGTCGTCGGAGGTGGCGGACGAGGTGCGCCGCTACTTCCCGGGGCGGGTGTTCGACACGGTGATTCCCAGGACGGTGAAGTTGTCCGAGGCGCCCATCTACGGGCAGCCGATCGTGCGCTATGCCCCGGAGACGAGGGGGGCCGAGGCCTACCGCGAGCTCGCGAAAGAGGTGATGAGAGTTGACCAAACGCAAGGGGCTGAGAGCCCTGATACCCACCGGGATGATCGAGAAGACGGCCGCGGAGCCGGAGACGGGGACGGAGGCCGCGCCGGGGCCGATGGAACTCCCGCTGGAGCTGATTCGAGTGCCGAAGCAGCAACCGCGGCGGCGGATGGCGGAGGAGGGGCTGGAGGAACTGATGGACTCGATCCGGCAGCACGGGATCCTTCAGCCGCTGGTGGTGCGGCCGCTGGGGGCGGGGGAGTACGAACTGGTGGCTGGGGAGAGGAGGTATCAGGCAGCGAAGCGGCTGGGGTTGACGACGGCGCCGGTGGTGGTGAGGGATGCGTCGGACCAGAGGGCGCTGGAGATGGCGCTGGTGGAGAATCTCCAGCGGGAGGACATCAACCCGATGGACGCGGCCCTGGCGTACCAGGAACTGATGGACCGGTTCGAACTGACCCAGGAGCAGGTGGCCCAGCGGGTGGGGAAGAGCCGGTCGGCGGTGGCGAACACGCTGAGGCTGCTGAAACTGCCCCCGGAGGT
>JALGTT010000105.1 GCA_029821235.1 Candidatus Hebobacteria bacterium
GAGTGGTCGGGAGATCCCATTCCCGCCGATGACGTAGCGCGTATTTTCGACCCGGAAGCGCAGGCGAGAATGTGGCGGGACCTCGGCCGCCGGTCGGTGGGGGTGGGACTCGCCTTCTGCAAGGTGGCTGTGGAGACGCTGCACGGCCAAATCCATTTCGACCAGCGGAACGGCCGTCTCGCGTTGAGAATGACTCTGCCCGCCGCGACCGCCCACATGGCCGGGGCCGGCCGCGCCGAACCGGCATCTGTCTCAGGATAGCCTCCTTTTGGGGGTGTCAGGGCAGACTGCATTTGTGGTATTCTCAGTTGAGTTCGAGGCGCGCGATCGGAGGGGCGGCCTGGCGGGAGGGGCATGGCTGTGGTTTGTCGACTCTGCGGGGCGGCCAACCCACCCCAGCAGACGAGTTGCGTGGCGTGTGGCATGCCATTGGAGCATTCGCCGGAGAGGCGCGGCGGACGTCGCCACGCGGAATCTCGCGCCACCTGGCGGGCCTGGGTAATCCTGTGTGTGGGGCTGGGGGCCGCCTTGGGGTTGCTGTCCGCGCGGGAGGTGGATGGCACTGCGGCGGTAGTGGTGCGGGTATTGCTTGGCGGGGTAATCGGGGCTATCCTGGGGTTGGTTCCCGGTCCGGTGTTCGGGATGCTGCGCCGGGTGACTGCCCTTTCTTGTCGTATCATCTGCGACGGCGTGGTGGAGCGCAAACTCGCGCGCATCCGCCGGTCATGCGAGACCAAGGACGGTAAACCGGATCGGGAGATGCGTCTTCGGCTGGCCGCCGCGCTGTGGCTGGAGGGGGCCCGGGAGCGAGCCGGAGGAGTGCTCGAAGAGTTGGTCAGAGAATATCCCGACTGGCCGCCGGCGCGGCACAACTTCGCCGTCACTCAGGCGTGGAGTGGGCGATTGGCGCGAGCGGCCGCCGAACTGGAGAGGCTCGCCCGCGAGTTGCCCGGCAGCGCCGTCCTGTCGTGGAACCTCGGCCTGGTGCGATGGCATCAGGGAGAAATAGAGGGCGCCGCTGCGGCCTTTCGGGAGGTGGCGGAACACTCGCCCGCGGACCTGGGCGCGAGAAACGGGCTCGCTCTGGCCCTGGCGCGGTTGGGCAATCCGGAGGAGGGCATCGAGGAACTGCAGCGCGCGCTGATGGTGGCGCGCAGGCATCCGGACGTGTTCTGCAACCTCGGCGTCCTTCACCAAAGGCAGGGCGAGGCGGAGGTGGCGGAGCAGTATTTCACCGGCGCGCTGCGGCGTCAGCCGGGGCATCCCGCGGCCCGCTACGATCGGGGCATTTGCTGGATGTTGCGCGGGTGGTTTCGCGCCGCGCTGGAGGACTTGGACGGCGCGGCGCGGGCCGATCCCGAGTGCGCCTGGCCGCGGGTGCAGGAGGCGGTCTGCTGGTACTACCTGGGCAACAAGGCGCGCGCTCTGGAGTACGCCCGCCGAGCCGTCCGCCAGGACGAGAGCGATTTCTACGTACTCTACAACGCGGGCACGTTGATGGTGCGCGAAGGGGCGGTCGAAGGGGCGATGACCTGTCTCGAGAAAGCATATGAAATGCGCCCCGAGGACCCCGAGGTGCTGATCAACCTGGGGGTTGCGTGTCATCTGGTCGGGCGGCCGCGGCAGGCGTTGGATCACTTCCGGGCCGCGGTTCGCCTCAACCCCCGGCATGCGCTCGCGCGATATAATTGTGCGGTCGCCTACGACATGGTGGAGATGCTGGGGGAGGCGGAGGAGCAACTCGAAGAACTGTTGAAGACCTATCCGGACTTTCCCGAGGCGTTCAATGCCATCGGGGTGGTGAGAGTGCTCCAGCAGCGGCTGGTGGAGGCGGCCGCGCAACTGAGGCGGGCGGCCGATTCCATGCCTCGCAGCGCGGTGGTGAGAAGCAACCTTGGGCTGACCTATTACCTGCAGGGGGACCTGGCCGCGGCCGCCGAGCAGGCCAGGTGGGCGACCAGCTTGGACCCCGATCTGGCGGCGGCACACGATGTCGCGGGACACGTGGCTCTCCAGATGGGGGAACTGGAGACCGCCATCCGCCACTTCCAGGAACTCACTCGCCTGGAGCCCACCAATCCGGACGCCCACGCAAACTTGGGACTCGCCTACTATCGGGACGATCGGCTCAACGAAGCCGTGGAATCGTTCAAGCGCGTGCTCATCTTCTCGCCTCATTCCCCGGAGGGGCACAACGACCTCGGGCTCGCCTATGCGAAGAACAAGATGCTGGACGAGGCCCTGAAGCACCTGGATCGGGTGAAGGACTGGCGCCCCAACAATCCCATCGTCCGCAGCAACATCGGGGTGGTCTACTACTTCAAGGCCGACGCGGAACATGCCGTGGAGGAGTGGCGTGAGGTGACCCGGCTGTCGCCCGCCTACGCCCGCAAGCGGCAGGCCACCCGCTTCTCGGCCTACGACGATCAGGAGATGTCGGCCCGGCAGATAGAGGTTCGCAAGCGGGTGACGCACTTCCCGTTGAAAGTGGCCGGCTTCCGCCACAACCTGCGGTTTGCATGGGACGAGAACGCCTATCGCATGGAGTTGCCGAGCGCGGATCTGCAGGCGGTCGAGAGGTGGCAGGCGCGATCGCGGAGCGCGCAACTGGCGCTGTCCAGACGGTAGACCGCGGGGCCGCGCTTGCGAGGCGGCGGAACATTCGCTATCATTATTCCCACACCGGCACCGTAGCTCAGTGGTAGAGCGAGCGGTTCATAACCGCTATGTCGCTGGTTCGAGTCCAGCCGGTGCCACCAGCAGGTCTTCCTCTGGCGAGTTTGTTCACGGGGCATGCTGTTGGCCGGCGTGTTGTCCGGGATTCCGCGCAAATCGCACAGATTGTAGGGTGAGCGGGCTGGAGGTTCCCCGTCGGCGTATGGTACAGGCCCGCCAGCCGCCCCGGCCACGTGTGATGAGGTTTCCCGCCTCCTTGACAGGGTGGGGAGACAGACGAGTCAGGTCCCGGGGCGGTCTACCTGTATTTGTGTGGGGAATGGGGGCCGATGGTGGAGAGGAGGAAAGGTGGGGGATGCCGAAAATACCGCTCCGGCTGGCCGTGCGGCCGCCCAGCAATCAGTTCAGCGGAGGAACATGAGACATGAAAGTCCCAGTTGTTGACCCAGATCTGTGTACGGGATGTGGGGCGTGTGCAGATGTATGCCCTGCGGTGTTCGAGATGGGTGAGGACGACGTGGCGGTGGTGAAGAATCCCAGCGGCGCCGGGGAGAGCGACATCCAGGAGGCGATTGACGGATGCCCGGCGGAGGCGATCAGCTGGAAGGAGCAGTAGCGCGGGGCATCTGCCACGCAGGCAGGATGATCGGGGCGGTCCCGGCGGACAGTCGGCCGGGGCCGCCCGTCGTCTTTCTCAACCGGAACGAGAGAGAATCTTCTCGATGCGGGTGGCGCACTCGCGCGCGCAGATTCGCACCATCCCCACCGTGGTCAGGTCGTTGAAGAGGACCATCAGCAAGACGTGGTCTCCGGCCAGGTTCACGTGGATGTGCTCACGCTTGCCCTGGTGAAAGAGCACGCTGAATTCCGTCTCCCCGATCAGGCGCGCGAGTTCCCGGCCCGAGGCGAACGCGGCCGCCGCCAGCGCGGCCAGCGAAGTGGTGTCGAGGGAACTGACGAACCCCCTGGCCGAGATCAGGCTGCCGTCGTCGCGGCTGATGAGGAGAGCGGACTCGGCGCGGGACTGCTCCAGCATCTCGTCCAGCGCCCCCTCCAGTTTCTCGTGCGCTCCCTCCTGGATTACCAGGCTGTCGGTGGGGATCATGGTCGTTCAACACCTTTCAGTATGCGGGATCGGGAGCCGCCGCGGCCACCCCTCCCGGCATCGCCCGGTCGAGGGCATCGGCTGCGCCGTCGAGCTCGACGCCGATCATGCCCATGTTGGCATCCGGCTCGCAGATCGCCAGCAGGTATCCCAGGCTGACCGGCCGCACCAGGAGGCGATACTTCCTGGTATCGAATGCTCCCCAGGTGAGTTCTCCCTTGCCCAGCCGCGCCAGCACCTTGCGGCCCATGCGGCCCATCGCCGAGGCCGCCGCCGCCCACACATCCCTGTCGTGGTTGGACCGCAGGCGAACCGCGATGGGAAGCCCGTCTTCTGCCGCCAGCACGGCGGCCAGCACCTTGCTGGCGCTGGTCAGGGTCTCCAGTGCTCGCTGAATGCTCACGTTGTTATCGTCCGCCATTATCTTCTTCATCATCATTGCTACCCCCACAATCCATGCAACTGATACGACACACCCGTGCTGTCTCAGGCAGAAGAACCTCCGGGTGCAGAAAGTTCCTCGCGTCCGCCGTCGGCCGAGCCGACTTCCGTTGCCGCCTGCCCGGCGATGGCCTCTGCGATCTCGGCCTCGACCGCCCCAAGGGGCGCCTCCGGGTCCAGGTCCGCGATCAGCGTATCCGCCCCAAGGACTACGCACCGCACTGCGCCATCCTCGCCGCAGAGCAGCATCCCCTCCAACTTGCCCGCCCCGAGGGGGGAAACCAGTTGTCTGATGTCCTCGATCATCGCCGACGACACGCCCGCGGCCGCCTCCGCGTCGCCTCCGTCGCTCGATGCCCATGCCGGGGAGCTCGCGACGGGAAGCCCGTTGCTGTCCGCAATCAACGCGCGTCTGACACAGCATCCCTTCTCCAGGGAGGCCAACAGGCGCGAATACCGCTCCCTCTGCACGGACGCCTGCGGCCGGCGCGCGGGCCGCGCTGGGGCGTCGGCGGTTTCCACGTCATCGTCGGGCGCGCGGGTCTCGCCCTTCAACTCTGCCAGCAGGAAGTGAGCCTCCGCGAAATTGGGGTCGGATTGGACGGCCATCTCGAGCTCGGCGACCGCCTTCTCCTGCTCTCCATCGGAGAGGTGGAGTTCGGCGAGCCGGAAATGCGCGCGCGGGTGATGCGGGTCGAGTTCGAGGGCCTTTCGCCACTGCTCGCGGGCCTTGTCGGCCAGGTCGCGGGCGCAGAAGATCTCCCCCAACACCACGTAGCCGGTGGCGTAGTTGGGATAGCGGAGCAGGCCGCGCGCACACAGCGCGGTGGCCTCGGACAGCGCCCCCGCACGGCGGCAGGTGTCGGCCAGTTCGGCGAACCGCAGCGAATTCGCGCCGCGGCTCACCAGCCTCTTCAGGGCCTTGGAGTCAAGTTTCCTGGTTTCGCCGTGCGACAGCTCCCGCATCATACCTGACCTGTGCGGGAGAGCAAATGGGAGACGGGCCGAGCCCGAACCCGCTGGACAGCAT
>JALGTT010000106.1 GCA_029821235.1 Candidatus Hebobacteria bacterium
AGGAGTTGCAGCGGCTGAAGGGCACGCTCACCGGAGAGGCGTTCACCCGCGAGGCGGGCTACGCGGGGCCCGGCGAAGGTGTGGGCAACACGCTCTTCTCGGTCAACACCTATGGCGTGCGCTTTCCCGACAACGAGGAGGGATACCGCAAGGAGTCCGACCGCTGGGTGAAGTGGTTCGAGGAGAACGCGCCGGACGTCGAGTACTTCCTCTACCTCACCGACGAACCCAGCCGCAAGCGGTTCGACTGGGTGGTCGAGAGGGCGAAATGGATTCACGACAACCCGGGGCCGGGCGGCAAGTTGCCGGTGTTCCTCACGAAGTGGCCGATGCCGCCGCTGATCGGCGCGATTGACATCTGGTGCGCGCCCGCGGGCTACGTGGACAAGGAGGGGTACGATGAGGCCCTGGCGCGGGGCGAGAAGTACTGGATATATGCGGCCTATCGCCCGCGGACGCCCGGTGACGTGATTGACGAATACGGGATCGCCTGGCGGCTGAAGCCCTGGATCGCGCACAAGCATGGAATCGGACGCTGGTTCACCTGGGAGAGCACTCACTGGTATCCGAACTCGAATGAGAAGCCCAATGACCGCCCGAAGAACATCTTCGCGGACCCAGTGGTGTTCACCAGCGGAACCCCCTTCAGTACCGGCAACGGGGACGGCTCGCTGTTCTATCCGGGCGAGGACCATGTGTTCCCCGATCAGGACCGCGGCTACCCAGGCCCCATGAGTTCCATCCGCATGAAGATGTACCGGAGGGGCATCCAGGATGTCGAGTACATGTGGCTGGCCGAGCAGAAGGGGCATGGTGACGAGGTCGGCAGACTGCTCCGCGAACGCCTGCCTGCCACGCTGTGGGAGGTGGATCCCAGGGGCGGACAGCCCTCGTGGTCCAACAGCAACGCAGTCTATGAGAAGGTGCGACGGCGGCTGGCCGACTTGATCGCTCGGTAGGCCGCGGTCGGGACAAGACGCTGGCGGGAAGCAAGAAGGGGAGCGCCCCGAGGGCGTAGAAACGGGTTATGGACCAGTGCAGGCCGCCCCTGGCGGCCTGCAATCTGTCGCGTCCCCCGGAGAGGGGCCTCGGGTGACCAGAGTCTTTGTAACCAGGCCGATTGCGGAGAGCGCGCTTGCGAAACTGCGCGGCGCCGCGGAGGTGGACCTGTGGGCCGAACCAGAGGTGCCGCCATCGCGCGCCGAATTGCTCGCGCGCGTGCCGCAGGCGGAAGGGCTTCTCTGTCTGCTCACCGACCCGATCGACGAGGAGGTGATGTCCGCCGCCCCCGGCCTGAGGGTGATCAGCAACTACGCGGTGGGCTATGACAACATAGACGTGGCGGCGGCGACCCGGCGCGGGGTGATGGTATGCAATACGCCGGGCGTGCTCACCGAAACCACCGCCGACCTGGCCTGGGCGCTGCTGATGGCGGCGGCGAGGAGGGTGCCGGAGGGCGAGCGTTACCTGCGGGCCGGCAAGTGGCGGAGCTGGTCGCCGGAGCTCCTTCTGGGGCACGACATCCACGGAAGGGTACTGGGGATCGTCGGCCTGGGGCGAATCGGGCAGGCGGTGGCAAAGAGGGCGCGCGGGTTCGGGATGCGGGTGCTGTACCACAATCCCGAGCCCAAGCCGGAGGCTGAGCGGGAGCTGGGGGTGAAGTATGCGGACCTGGACACGCTCCTGCGGGAGTCTGACTTCGTCTCCCTGCACACGCCGCTGAACGAGAAGACGCGACACCTGATAGGGGAGCGGGAACTGGGGATGATGAAGCCCACCGCGGTGCTGGTCAACACCGCCCGCGGCGCGGTGGTGGATACGAAGGCCCTGGTCGCCGCGCTGAAGGGGCGGAGGATCTTCGCGGCCGGGCTGGATGTCTACGAGACCGAACCGCTCCCGGCCGATGACGAGCTGCTTGCGTGCGACAACGTGGTATTGCTTCCCCATGTCGGATCGGCGACCGTGGCGACGCGCGAGCGCATGGCGCACATGGCGGTCGAGAACCTGATTGCCGGTCTCAAGGGCGAGAGGCCGCCCCATCTTGTGAATCCGGAGGTATTGTCATGATCACGTACACGTTGGACAACTACGTTTTCGAACTGTCCACCTTCTTCCCCATGAGCCTTCTCGACCGCATCACCGAGGTGCGGGTGCGACGCCCGCAACTCATCCTTCAGGAGGCGGAGCGGCGCAAGCGGCGGAGCGACCTCACCACGGACGGCCGGCTGGTGCTGCTCGCCGCCGACCACCCCGGGAGAATGTTGACCGCGGCGGGAGAGAACCCCATCGCCATGGGCGACCGCCATCAATACCTGGGGCGCATCATCCGCATCCTCACCGCCAAGGGGGTGGATGGGGTGATCGCCACCACGGACATCATCGAGGACCTGCTGATCGTGAACGCGCTGCTCCGGGAGGCCGGCGGACAGAGTTTTCTGGACGAGAAGGTGTTGATCGGCTCCATGAACCGCTCCGGCCTGGCGGGCTCGGTGTGGGAGACGGACGACCGGCTCACGTGCTTTACCGCGGATTCCCTCGACGACCTGAATCTCGACGGCGGCAAGTTGGTGGTTCGCATCTGCCTGGAGGAGCCGGAGTTGAGCAACCGCACCCTGGAGTACTGCGCGCGGGGCATCCGGGAGTGCAACGAGCGCGGCCTGCCGGTGTTCATGGAGCCGGTGCCGGTGACCAAGGTGAACGGCCATCTGCGGCTGAAGCGGACGGTGGTGGACCTGGTGAAGGTGATCGGCGTCGCCTCCGCGTTGGGGGATTCCTCTCGCGGGCTGTGGCTGGAGGTGCCCTACTGTGAGGGGTTCGAGCGGGTGGCGCGCAGCACCACCCTGCCCATCATCGTGGTGGTGCCGGGCGTTTCCGGCGACCCCACCCCCACGCTGGTGCAGCTTGGGGACGGCATCCGGGCGAGGCGGAATGTGAGAGGAGCGCTCATGGGGCGCAGCGTGCTCTTCCCCGGCGACGACGATCCGCTCTCCTTCGCGCTGGGCGTGACGGTGATCGTGCGAGAGGGCCGGGAGGCAGAAGAAGCGATAGATCGGCTGACGGCGAGCCGCAACCAGCACATCGATGCGCTCACCCGTTGGCTGACGCGATAGCAGTGAGATACAACTGATCGAAGGAGAAGACGATGGGACTGGAAGGCAACCTGATAGTCGGGCAATCCGGAGGCCCAACCGCAGTCATCAACGCCAGTCTGGCGGGAGTGATCGAGGAGGCGAAGAAGCATAGCGAGATCAAGGAGTTGTACGGCGCGGTCAACGGCGTGGAGGGGCTGCTGAAGGAGGAGATCGCCGACCTGCGCGCGGAGAGCGACGAGGATATCTCTCTGCTGCGCAACACGCCGGCCTCGGCGCTCCTGACCTGCCGGCGGAAACTCACCGAGGACGACTACGACCGTCTTCTCGCCATCTTTCGGGCGCACAATATCCGCTACTTCCTCTACATCGGCGGCAACGACTCCGCGGACACCACCCACAAGGTCGGTCTTCTCGCCAAGGAGTCGGGGTATGAGATGCGGGTGATGGGGGTGCCCAAGACGGTGGACAACGATCTCGCCTATATGGACCATACCCCCGGATTCGGAAGCGTGGCCCGCTTCAACGCGCTGGCGATGCGGGATGCGGGCCTGGACAGCCTCGCGATGGCCACCTCCACCCCTATCAAGATCATCGAGACCATGGGGCGCAATGCGGGCTGGATCACCGCCTCCACCGCCCTGGCGCGCGAGAAGCCGGGAGATCCACCCGACCTCATCTACCTGCCGGAGCGAACTTTCGACCGCGACCAGTTCCTGAGCGACGTGAGAAAGGTCCTGGAGCGGGGCCATGGCTGCACCATCGCGGTGTGCGAAGGCCTGCGGGACGCCGACGGCAACCCGGTGGTGGCCTCCAAGTCGGAGATAGACACCGATGCCTTCGGCCACCGACAACTCGGCGGCATCGGGGACTACCTGGCGCAGTTCCTCATGAATTCGCTCAATCTGAAGGCCCGCGCGGACAAGGCGGGCACCATCCAGCGGGTGTGCGGAATCGCGCAGTCATCCGTGGATGTCGAGGAGGCCTATATGGCCGGCGCGGCGGCGGTGCGCCACGCGTGCGAGGGCACGAGCGATCAGATGGTTACCCTGGTGCGGGTGAGCAGCAACCCCTACAAGTGCGAGACCGGGCTGGCTCCGCTCTCCGCGGTGGCGAATGCGGAGCGCCTGGTGCCGGACGAGTTCATCAACGAGGAAGGGAACGATGTCACTCCGGCCTTCATCGAGTACGCGCTGCCGCTGATCGGCGGGCCGCTGCCGAAGTACGCGCGGCTGAAGTTGGAGCGGATCCCCAAGTTGCTTTCCTCCTGAGGGTTCGCCTCGGAGACAGGCACGCGGAGGCCGCGCTCCGCCGGAGGGGTGAGAGAGGACGCCAATGCCCAGAAGCGACGGGCGCGAGAACGACCAACTGCGTCCGGTGAGCCTCGCCACCGGATACAACAAGCACGCCGAGGGCTCCTGCCTGGTGGAGATAGGCGACACGGTGGTGATCTGCACCGCGTCGGTGTTGAACGAGGTGCCGCGCTTCATGGCCGGCACCCAGCGCGGCTGGGTCACGGCCGAGTACGGGATGCTGCCCAGGGCCGGACACGAGCGCACCTCCCGCGGTCGGATTCAGTCCAGCGGGCGCACCTATGAGATTCAGCGCCTGGTGGGCCGCTCGCTCCGCGCGGTGGTGGACCTGGACGCGCTGGGCGAGCGCACTATCACCCTCGACTGCGATGTCATCCAGGCCGACGGCGGAACGCGCACCGCCTCCGTTACCGGCGCCTATGTGGCGATGATGGAGGCGATGGAGCAGATGCGCCAGCAAGGCGTGTTCGCCAAGGTGCCCGTGTTCGACTCGCTGGCGGCGGTGAGCGTGGGGGTGGTGAACGGCGAGTGCATGCTCGACCTCTCCTACCAGGAGGACAGCATGGCGGCCGTGGACATGAACGTGGTGATGACCGGCTCCGGGAAGTTGGTGGAGGTGCAGGGCACCGCGGAGGGCATGCCGTTCACCCGGGACCGCCTGAACGAACTCCTGGACCTGGCCGCGGTGGGCATCAAGGAGCTGCTGGCCGCGCAGCAAAGGGCGCTGGCCGAGAGCGAGCAGTGAGCGAGCGGCTCCGCCTGGTGGTGGCCAGCCTCAACCCGGCCAAGGGGCGGGAGATCGCCGAGATTCTCGCCGCCGAGGGGCTCGAGGCGGAGGTGCTGACGAATCGTTTCCGTCGGTCGCGCTGCCCCCGGAAACCGGCTCTACCTTTGCCGAGAACGCGCGGCTGAAAGCCTCCGTAGGTCGCCTGCCCGAAGTTTCCCTACCCACCATCGGGGACGACTCCGGGCTGGAGGTGGATGCGCTGGACGGAGAGCCGGGGATCCTGTCCGCGCGCTACCTGGGCCCGGAGGCGACGGACGAGGAGCGGTGCCTGGGCATCTTGGGGCGCTTGCGCGGGGTGCCGCCGGAACGGCGCACGGCCCGCTTCCGGTGCGCCGCGGCCTTCGTCACGCCGGAGGGGGAGACCCTTCTGGCGGAGGGGACGTGCGAGGGAGCGATCGCGGAGCACCCTGCGGGGACGGGCGGGTTCGGTTACGATCCCATCTTCGTGCCCGAGGGCTATCAGGTCACCATGGCCCAGTTGACGCCGAAGGAAAAGCACGCCATCAGCCACCGCGGGCGGGCCTTTCGGGCGCTGGCGAAGAAGATGAGAGAATGGCGCGCGGCGCGGGGGGATTGACGAAAGACGAGCGCTACGCTCGGGATCTCCCGAGCGTAGCGCGGACCAGGGGCACGCAGAGGCGTGTCCACCTGCTTATGCCACATTGAAGGGGTTTTTCTAACGGCGCGCGCCGCCCTGCGCGGGCGCAGTTTGTTCGACACCGTCCGCGCAAAGTGCTACAATCCTGCGAGAGGTGTTTCACGGTGTCCACGACGCGTTCCCGCCTGAAGGAAGCCTCCAGAATCGTGATCAAACTCGGCTCCTTGGTGGTGACCACCCCCGAGGGAGCGGTTGACGAACAGCACCTGACCCACCTTGCGGAGCAGGTGGTGGAGCTCACGAGGGCGGGCAAGCAGGTGGTGCTCATCACCAGCGGGGCGATCCGCTCGGGCCGCAGCCGCCTCGGGATCGCCGACGAGCGGATGGACCTGCCGGCCCGTCAGGCGGCGGCCGCGGTGGGGCAGATCGAACTGATGTGGCGATACCGGGAGGTGTTCGGGCGGCTGGGGCAGCCGATCGCGCAGGTGCTGCTCACCCAGGCGGAGCTGTCCGATTTCCGGCGGTACCTCCATCTCCGCAACACGCTCACCACGCTCCTGAACGACTACCATGCGGTGCCGGTGCTGAACGAGAACGACTCGGTGTCGGTGGAGGGGGTCCAGATCGGGGAGAACGACCGCCTGGCGGCGGTGGTGGCCTCCAAACTGGACGCGGACCTGTTGCTTTCCCTTTCCGACGTCCCGGGGTGCTGTGACGTGGACCCGAACCGCCATCCCGACGCGCAGGTCATCCAGGAGGTGACCGAAATCACGCCTCAGATGCGGAAGGCGGCGGAGGACACGGCGGGGCCGGCCGGCCGGGGTGGAATGAGGACCAAGTTGGAATCGGCCGAGATGGCGATGAGCGCGGGGGTGGTGATGGTGGTCGCCCACGGCCGGGAGCCGAACGTTATCTCGCGCATCATGGCGGGGGAGAACGTCGGGACCATCTTCCTGCCGAAGGCCGGCAAGCTGCGGTCCAGGAAGCGCTGGATCGCATATGCGGCCCGGCCGCAGGGGAAACTGGTGGTTGACGAAGGGGCTGCGCGAGCCGTGGCGAATGAAGGCCGAAGCCTGTTGCCCGTGGGCGTGGTGGAAGTGGTGGGAGAGTTCGAGCCAGGAGACATGGTCTCGGTGGTCATCAAGCGGGAGGGGGAGGAGGTGGAAGTGGCGCGCGGGCTGGTGAACTATGGCGCGCGCGACCTCGCGAAGATCCGCCGGTGCCGCTCCCAGGACATACCGAAGGTGCTGGGGCACAGGGACTTCGACGAGGCGATCCACCGGGACAATCTCGTGGTGCTTTAGGGGGGCGCGTGCGCCCCTCGACTCACAGACAGAGTGAAACGAAGGCGATGCCCATCGAACGCGGGAAGCGGATTCTCATGAGGGGGAACGAAGTGGTGGCGCAGGCCGCCATGGACGCCGGGTGCCGGGCCTTCTTCGGCTACCCCATCACGCCGCAGAACCAGATTCCGGACTACATGGCCCGCCACATGCCCGAGGTGGGGGGCGTGTTCCTGCAGGCCGAGAGCGAGGTGTCTGCCATCAACATGGTGTACGGCGCGGCGGCGGCGGGGGTGCGGGTGATGACCGCCTCCTCCAGCCCGGGCATCAGCCTCAAACAGGAGGGGATCTCCTATATTGCAGAGGCGGAACTCCCCTGCGTGATCGTGAACATCATGCGCGGGGGATCGGGGTTGGGCAACATCGCCCCCTCGCAGGCGGACTACTTCCAGTCGGTCAAGGGCGGCGGGCACGGGGATTACCGCACCCTGGTGCTGGCGCCGTGGTCGGTGCAGGAGTTGTACGATCTGACGCGGGAGGCATTCGATCTGGCGGACCGGTACCGCGGGCCGGTGCTGGTGGTGGGGGATGCCCTGCTCGGGCAGATGATGGAGCCGGTGGTGCTCGCCGAAGAGGTGGTGGACCCCAGCAGCCTGCCGGCGAAGCCGTGGGCGACCACGGGAGCGAGGGGCCGGCCGCACAATGTCATCAACTCCCTCTACATCAATCCACCCGACCTGGCCGCGTCGAACATGCGCCTCCAGGAGCGGTATCAGGAGGCGGCCCGGCGCGAGGTGCGGTTCGAGGGCGAACATCTGGAGGACGCGAAGATCGCGGTGGTCGCCTACGGGACCGCGGCGCGGGTGGCCGCCGGAGCCATCAAGGAGGCGAGAGCCGAAGGGGTGCAGGTGGGGTTGTTCCGCCCCATCACCCTCTTCCCGTTCCCGTCCACGCAGTTGGCGGAGGTCGCCGACAAGGTGGACACCATCCTGGTGGTGGAGTTGAGCGCGGGACAGATGGTGGAGGATGTGCGCCTGGCGGTGGAGGGGCGCGCGGAGGTCCGGTTCATGGGCAAGTGCGGAGGCGTGGTCTTCACTCCGGCGGAACTGGTGGAGGCGATGACGTCGCTGGCTCGGGAAGGACATTGACGATGGCGACTGGTGAACGACAAGTCGTGTTCTCGCGGCCGGAGTCGCTGGCCCCCGTTCGCATGCACTACTGCCCCGGGTGCACCCACGGTATCATCCACCGGCTGGTGGCGGAGATGCTGGACGAATTCGATCTGGTGGAGCGCGCGGTGGGAATCGCACCGGTCGGGTGCGCTGTGTTCGCCTACGACTACTTCAACTGCGACATGATCGAGGCCGCCCACGGGCGCGCGCCGGCGGTGGCGACCGGAGTGAAGAGAGTGCGCCCGGACTTATTCGTGTTCAGTTATCAGGGGGACGGAGACCTCGCCTCCATCGGCATGGCGGAGACCATCCACGCCGCGGCGCGGGGCGAGAACATCACGGTGGTGTTTGTCAACAACGCGGTGTACGGCATGACGGGAGGTCAGATGGCCCCCACCACCCTCCTGGGGCAGGTCACCAGCACCACGCCCTTTGGACGGGATGCGAAGACCGCGGGGCACCCCATCCGCATGTGCGAACTGCTCGCTACGCTGGACGGTCCCGCCTACCTGGCGAGGGTGACGGTCACCAGTCCGCGCCGGGTGCGGGAGGCGAAGCGGGCGCTGAGGCGGGCCTTCGAGGCACAGGAGCGCGGGCTGGGATTCGCGCTGCTGGAGGTGCTGTCCACCTGCCCGACCCGGTGGGGGATGCCGCCGGAGAAAGCCCTTTCCTGGGTGGAAGATGAGATGACCACACAGTACCCCATCAAGGAATTCGTCTGCGCGGAGGAACTGCGCGGAGACAAGGCGGAGGGGGATTCGTGAGCGGGGAGGACCTTCACCACGAGGTGCTGATCGCCGGTTTCGGCGGCCAGGGGGTCGTGCTCGCCGGGCAGTTGCTGGCGGGGGCGGCGCTGGCCGAAGGCCGGGAGGTGGTCTGGGCGCCCTCCTACGGCCCGGAGATGAGAGGGGGGCCGGTACACTGCACCATCATCATCGCCTCCAGTCGCATCGGCTCACCCGAGGTGTCGCTGGCGGACAGTCTTCTGCTGATGGACAAGAACGGAGCCGAGCGCTTCGGCAAACGGGTCAAGCCGGGTGGACTGATTCTGGTGAACAGCACCCTCATCCCGGAGCCACCCGCGCACGATGACTGCGAG